>JBGQHA010000050.1:0-10666 GCA_041497735.1 Dehalococcoidia bacterium
GTGTCGTTCATCCGCGCCCAGAACGGGGCGATTTCGAGCGACGCATACGCCGCCACTACGGCGTCTCCACGTTCGGATGCTCGATCCCGAGCAGCGCCAGATAATGGAAGATGTCCGCTCGATGGTGGATGTCGTGCTCCAGCAGGTGATACGCGACCCAGTGGCCCGTGAGCTTGTGCGGCTCCCCGTAATACGAGAGCTCGTACGTCGCATCGAGCTTGCCCGGCGCGCTCAAGAACCGCTCGAGACGCTCCCAGGAGAGCCGCAGGTGTTGCCGCATGCCGTCCTTCGTTTGCCCTTCGCGCAGGAACTCCCCCACATCAACCGTCGCTTCACCGTCCTTCACGTTGCTGGCGAGCCAGTTGTATCGCGCCATCGGGACGTGAAGGAGGATGCCTCTCAGGTTCCAGAGTTCCGGCTTCGGGCTCCAGTTCATCTTGTCGTCGGGAACAACGTCCACGAGCGAGACGAGCTGCTCGTTCAGCTTCGGCCACTCGGAGGCCACGTCGATCGGCGGGAATCCCGCGCTCACGCCGGGTATCCCGCCGCCGACTTGATCTTCTCGATCTGGTTCGCGTGGTCGCCGTCATGCACGCGTTGGAACGCTGCCCACTCGCGGCAGTTCAGGTCGCCGAAGATGAAGTGGTTGAAGCGCGCGTCCGTGTTCGCCGTCGCGAGCGGGCCATCGATGAACGCCAGCGTCTCGCCGTGCGCCGCGTCCAGCGCCGTGCGCGCGTCCGACAGCGACGCGAACGGCTCGCCGCGCGTGATGCCGTCTTGCTCATCGCCCTCCCGCCCCGTGCCGGGCGGTTGCTCGCCGCTGGCGAGTCGCGTGCAGATGCGCGCGACGCCTCGCTTCGCCGACACCACGTGGTGCAGCAGGTCGAGCGCGCACCACTCGCCGGCGGCGTGCTTCCAGCGCGCCTGCTCCTCCGACATGCCCTCGAGCATGCCGGCGAGCTGCCGGTGCCCCTGCTCGACCAGCTCGTGCAGCGCCCTCGGCTCCTTCGTCGAGTTGTGCTTGATGTAGTTCGTGATGTGATTGACCGTCTCGGCCGGGAATGTCGTGCCCATAGCTGAACCCCCAGTGTGGGACAGGCTTCAGCCTGTCCCTGTCAGCCTGAAGGCTGACCCGCAGTCAATATTACTCGCTTTTCGCCAGGCGTTGCGTCGCCTGACGGAAGCGCGACACGTGGTCTGTCGAGCCGCGCAGCGCGCGGTTCGCCTCGATCTCCAGCTCCACGCCCTTCTCGATGACCGTCGCGGCGTCGATGACGGCCTTCGACCAGCGCACAGCGTTCGTAGACTGCGCAGCGATCTGGTTCGCGAGGTCCCGCGCCGCGGCGTCCAGCTCATCGTGCGCGACGACGTGGTTCACCAGCCCGATGCGTCCGGCCTCTTCGGCTTCGATGACACGCGCGGTGAAGATCAGCTCCTTCGCCACCGGCATGCCGACAATGCGCGGGAGCTGGCTCCCGCCGACGACGAGGCCGTACTCCGCGCCGGGGAAGCGAAAGCTCGCCCGCTCCGACGCGAGCCGAATGTCGCACGCACAGGCGAGCGCGGCGCCGCCGCCGAACGCGTAGCCGTTGATCGCCCCGATGACCGACTTCGTCACGCGCGCCAGGCGCACGACGGCCTGCGCCATCACGTCGCCGCGGCCGCCGGCGTCCATCGACGCGAGCGCTTCGTTCATATCGGCGCCGGCGCAGAACGCCTTGCCCGTGCCGGTGAGGACGATGCAGCGCACCTCGTCGTCCGCCTCTGCTGCGTCGATCGCCTCGCAGGCGGCGACGGACAGCTCGCGGTTGAACGCGTTATGCTTCTCCGGCCGGTTCATCCGCAGGAACGCGACGCCGTCGCGCAGCTCGTAGTGAAGGAGATCGGTCATCGCGGAGGGCATGATACCACGCGGCGATTATCGGAGACCTCGTAGGGAGAGAGCTTTAGCTCTGTCCAGGGCCGAGCCAAAGCTCGGCCCCTACAAGAGATGCAGCGTCACGATCTCGTTCGCGCGGAGCTTGAGTCGCACCCAGCCGCCCGCGACGTCCGCCGCGCCGAGGTCGTCCTCCTTCATATCGACGACGCGCGCGCGCTGCCACGGCTCGCTGAGGCGCAGGCGGCCCGTCGTCGCGCGGTCGAGCGTGTTGTAGAGCCGCACGACGGTGCCCTCGCCCTGCTCCGGCCGCTTCACTGCCGTCCCGACAAGGCCCCTACCCTCGAGATCGAGCAGCGAGGCCTTCGCCGGCAGCAGGCCGGAGCCGTCGCGGTTCCAGCGCGCGCGCAGCGGCACCGCAAATCGATGCGCCTCCGCGTACGCGGTGTCCCAGCCACCCTGATGCGGGATGATGCTGTACTCGAAGACGTGGCGGCCCGGGAGCTGGGCGCCGGGCGTCGCGAGGGGCGGGCCGGCGTGCCCCTTGCGCGACGGGAAGTCGTCGCGCGAGAGCCAGCCGACGCAGCGCAGCAGTGTGAGCGCGATCGTGACGCCGCCGCGCGTATCGAGCGCCTCGTATTCCTGCAACCCGCGGTTCGCGATCATGAGACCGTGCTTGCCGTCGTTCACATCGACGAACGTCTTCTGCGGCTGCGTGCCGATCGGCTGCTCCATCCACGTGTCGTCCGCCTCGGGCAGCGCGATCGTGCGCGTGATCACGCCGAAGTGCTGCTCGGCGTGGACGACATCGCTGCGGATGCCGGACGGAAAGTGCGCGCGTAGGCGATGGTCCTCCGCGTTGTTATCGAACTCTGTGCGCACGTCGATACGCGGCACGCCGGGCGATACGCTGACGCGCACCACGACCGGGCAGCTGGTCCCGCGCGTGCTGCGCTGGCGGCCTTCCGTCAGGCGCGCGGGCAATCGATAGGTCATCTTGATCTCGAGCGTCTGCCGCGCCGGCCCCGCCTCGGCCAGGCGCACGTCGGGCGGCACGGCGGGCACGTCGACGAGCGAGTCGGGGTCGGGCGCGCAGAAGTTGTACTCGTCGCCGCGGTCGCCGCCATCGACGAGGCGATTGAGCCCGCGATAGCGCGCGCCCGTCGTCTTGTCTTCGACGTTGAGCGAGCCGTCGCGGCGATCGACGCTCACGCGGAAGAACTCGTTCTCGATGCGCGGCTGTGCGGCTGCGCGCAGCGTCTTCTCGGCCTGTCCGTATTCGATGCGATAGGTTCTGTACCCCAAGCCCGGCACGTCACTCGCGACGAAGCCGATGCCGATGCGCCGGCCCGTCGGGAACGCGGGCTCGCCGATCTCCACTTCCTGGCACGGCGTTCGATGGCCCTTTTCATCCACGAGCGCGACTGGCGTCGCGTCCCGTTTCGACGGCACGATCGCCGTGACGAAGTCGGTGCGCGGGCCAGGCAGCGGGTTGAACACGTACGCGGTCTCACTCGCGCCCTGCGCGCCGATGCGGCGCAGCGCCTGGTGCGTCAGGTCCTCGCCGATCTGCTCGCACTGGTCGAAGCGCGGCCGCATTTCGTCGTGCGTCTGGTCGACGCTGCAGCCGCAGATCGAGTCGTGCGGCTGGTTCTCGAGCAGCAGCCGCCAGGCGCGGTCGATCAACCCCCACTCGGACGGAGCTTCATGCGGTGGCGGGCTGGTCGGGCCGATCGGCACGGGCGGTTCGGTCCAGTTCTCGCCGATGCGCGTGCGGAGCTGGTCGGCCCAGAGCGTGAGCGGCTCCGTCCAGCGCACAAGCAGCTGCTCGCAATCGAACGTGCGTTGCTTGATCCACACGCGCGCCGAAAGCACGCCCGGCAGCACGTGCGCGAACTGCCCGCTGCGAAACTCGCCGCGGCGCTTCGGCAGCGTGACGCCGCGCGCCTGCGCCTCCACCTCTTCGAACACGCGCGGCAAGCTCGCGTGAATGATCTCCGCGTCGGCGATGCGCGCGTTATACGCCCGCACGCAGCGCGAGAGGTCGCGCTGGGGCGGCACGTGATCGCTGCCCCACATGATGAGCAGCGTGGGCACGCGCGCGAACGGCTGCAGCTCCGCGCGCACCTGCTCGATCTTCTCGATGAACTCCTCCTCGTCGGTCGGGAAGGGCGCGCCGATGCCGTAGCCGCCGCGGATGTGCTTCACCAGCACCGCGCTGCCGTCCGGGGCCTCCCACATGAACTCGGTGGAGTCGAGCGACTCGTCGGTGCCGCGCCAGAAGACGCAGCGCTCGATGCCGAATCCGCGCAGGATCGCGGGCAGGTGCGCGATCTGGCCGAACGGGTCGGGCAGGTAGCCGACGTCCATCACCTCGCCGAGCTGCTTCGCCACGCGATGCCCGCGCAGCAGGTTGCGCACGAGGCCTTCGCCGCCGGGAAGGAACTCGTCCGGGATGACGTACCAGGGGCCCGCCGCGAGGCGCTGTTCGCGCACGTAGCGCTGCAGCTTCTCGGCGCGGTCCGGCCGCACCTCGAGGTAGTCCTCGATGAGGATGGTGTGGCCGTCGAGCATGAAATGGCGGTACTCCGGGTCCTTATCGAGGATGTCCAGCAGCAGATCGAAGAAGCCGACGAGCCGCGTCCGGTAGCGCTGGTACGGGAAGTACCACTCGCGGTCCCAGTGCGTGTGCGGCACCAGGATGATGCGCCACTTCTCACCGGCAGCCGTGGTTACCATCTCGCCTCCAGTGTCATTCTGAGCGAAGCGAAGAATCTCTTAGCCTATCGCTCAAACATCGTTCTGGCCATGCAATCGCCACACCATCGAGATTCTTCGCTGTCGTCCGCCTACGGCGGACTTGCCGCTCGGAATGACATCATTGAGCGATCTTCAGGAACAGCGGATTGCTCAGCGCGTGCACCACCTCGCCGCGCTCTGGGCGCCCTCGATAGCCTTCCGCGGCAGCCCGAACGTAGCCCGGCTCCTCGACCTTCAGTTCGACCTCCTCCTCCCACTCCGACTTCTCCGCGACTACCTCGCGCCACAACGAGCCGTTGCGATACAGACGCAGCTTCTTGTCCGGCGGGCCTCGATAGCGCAGCCGAAGCGTGATCGGCGTGCCGTCCGGCGCCTCGATCGTGTCGCCCATCATGTACGCCTTTCCGCCACACGATGCGCTCAACTCCAGGAACGGACCGCCGGTGTCCTGCGACACGAAGACGTGACCCGCGCGCACCGCTTCGATGATGTTCGCTTCGCAGAGAGGCTCGCGCGCGTAGACCCACGTTGTCGGCTCGCCCAGACCCCACGGATGCACGACCCGCGCCGGCGCGATCGCGTGGCAGTCGCTTCCGCCGACGGTGACGACACGCTCGCCGCGCCGCAGCCGCTCCTCCCAGAACTCGAGTGACTCTACATTAAAGAGCCGCCACGGCCCCTGCCAGGCCTCGCAGACCTGGAAGCCGAGCGCGCCGGCGAACTCCCAGGGCCAGCCGCGCTTCGGATGGTTCGGCGAGAACAGCCCGCCGCGCGCGTGCACCCAGTCGATGGTCGAGGTGATGCCGGCGTCATCGACGGCGCGGAAGTCCACCCAGCAGCCAACGCCCCAGACGTTGGCGTGGCCCCAGAACGTGGTGATCTCCTCGCCGGGGATGAGCAGCGGCTTCGTGTTCGGCTTCCGATGTAGGATCTCATCGACGTGCGACCACGTGTTGTGGTCCGTGATCGCCAGAAAGTCGAGGCCGAGGCGCTCGGCCGCGACGGCGTACTCCTCGATCGAGTTGTAGCCGTCGCTGTGGACCGTGTGCGAGTGGAAGTCGCCGCGATACCAGCGATACGCGCCGTCGCTCGACGGCGCCTCGCGCGCGTACTCGCCAACCAGCGGCGCGGATTTGGCATCAACGGCGGTCGGATCGACGTCGACGCTGACGTTGATCCAGTACGGCATCGATTCGCCGGCGATCAGCCGCGCGCCGAGGAAGATGTTCCACGGTCCGGGCTGCAGCGGCCCGCGGATGTAGCCGGCGGTCGCGGCGCTCGGCGTGATGTAGAACTGCCGGCGCGAGCTGCCTGTCCAGCCGCGAAAGCCGCCGCCCTGCATCTCGATGCCGCGCGTGTCGAACACGCCGATGTCGACAACGTCGTCCGCGCCCCACTCCGGCTGCACCGCGTCGTCGCGCAGGAAGTGGTACGACACGTCGAGCCGCGTCGCGCCGGCGGGCATCTCGAACTGGAAGTAGCGGAACGGCAAGTCCGGGTCACCGCTTCGGAACACGCCGCTGAAGGCAAACGTCTCTCGCATTATCGAATCGCTCCTGCGTCACGCATCGCGGCGATCTCCTCTGCGCTGTACCCGATCGACGATAAGACTTCGTCTGTGTGCTCGCCCAGCACGGGCGAGGAGCCCTGCACCGCGAGCGGCGTCTCGGCCATCTGGAGCGCCGGGCCCACCATGCGCACGGTGCCCGCGAGCGGGTGCTCGATCGTCACCTGCAGGTCGTTCGCGAGCACCTGCGGGTCGTCGACGAGCTCCCAAGTGAACTTGAACGGCCCGGCCGGCACGCCCGCTTCGTCGAAGAGCGCCAGCCATTCGTCCGTCGTGCGCTCGATCAGGATCGCCTCGACCCGCTCGACCAGCTCCTTAGCGTAGGCGCGCGACTCCGGCGTCGTCGGATCGTAGTTCGGATCGCCGATGCGCTTGTCTTCCACGCCGAGCACAGCACACAGCTTCTTGCGCAGCGATGCGCTCAGCGCGCCGACGACGACGTACGAGTCCTTGGTCTTGAACACGCGGTAGTGGATGTTGCCGATGACGAGCGTCGGCCGCGCGGCGATCAGGATCTTGCGCAGCTCGTCGATGTTCTGGCCCTCTGTTCGGCCACGCTCCAGCGCCTCGAGGAACCGCTCCCGCCACTCCGTATCGACCGACTCGACGACCTGGAAGCCGGCGTTCTGCACGGCGAGCGCGCTACCCAGCAACGTCGACTCAATCTTCTGGCCGCGCCCCGTCTTCTCGCGATGATACAGCGCCGCGCAGACCGCCCACGCCATCATGATCCCCGTGGAGTAGTCGGCGATGGGAATGGCCGCGATGAGCGGGACGCCGTTCAGGGTCTTCGCCTCCGTCGCCATCACACCGCTCATCCCCTGCACGATGATGTCGTAGCCCGGCCGGTGCGCCTGCGGGCCCTTGCGGCCGTACGCGGTGTTGTCGCAGTAGATGAGGCGTGGATTGAGCGCCGAGAGCGTTTCGTAATTGATGCCCAGCTTGGCCGGGACGTCGGGCCGGTAGTTGATGATCACGACATCCATCAGCGGCACAAGGCGTCGCACGACTTCCTGACCCTCCGGCTTGCTCAGATCGAGCGCGACGCCGCGCTTCCCCCGGTTGAGCGAGATAAAGCCGCGGCTCTCCAGCGGCACGAACTGGGCGATGAGCCGCCATGGCTCGCCTTCCGGCGGCTCTACCTTAATGACCTCCGCGCCCATATCGGAGAGGAGCGCCCCGGCAAACGGCCCGGCGATGATCTCCGAGAACTCCAGGACGCGGATGCCCGCGAGCGGCCCGGGAATGGCGGCGCCTCCAGCAGTAAGGTGACGCCAGTATAGCGGCGGGCCGAAGCGGCGGCGAGGCTGTAATCTGGTACAACACCGCCGATTGAAATCGGCGGCATAGGGACGAGTCTCGATGAAGTTCGAAGCCGGTCAGGAGCTCCCCACGCGCACCGTAACCGCGCGGAACACCGCCGCGGCGGAGGCCGGCTCGATCCACGACGACGCCTACGCCGCGCGGCTGGGCTATCGAGGCGGCCTGGTGCCGGGCGTGACGCTGCTGGCCTATCTCACGCCGACGCTCATCGCCGCCTTCGGCGAGGCGTGGCCGCAGCGCGGCCGCCTGCGCGCTCGATTCGTGCGCCCCGCATACGACGGCGATGCGCTCCCGATCGCGGCCCGCGTCGAGCGCGCGGATGCGATCGATGTCACGCTCGCCTGCCACATCGACGGCCCTGATGGCCCGACGTGCGTCGAGGCCCAGGCGAGCTGCACGGCAATTGAGCCAGGCGAGACGAAGCCCTGGCGCACGTCGATACCCGTCGCCGGGCCGAGCACCGTCGCCCCGGACGGATCACTACCCGAGCTCTCGCACTGGAACCTTGCGGTCGGGCAGGAGCTGTCGCCGCTGACGTACCGGCTGTCGCTGGCGCAGGCGATCGCATGGGCGGCAGAGGCGAGCGATGACAGCGCGTGGTATCGAGACGCCTCGCCGTTCGGCGGGCCGATCGTACATCCGGCGTTCTTCGCGCGCGACGCGATCGCGCTGCTGCGGCACAACTTCGCCTACAAGGCGACGGTCCACGCCGAAACCGATCTCGCCTACCAGGGACCCGGCTATCCCGAGCGCGACCACACCGTCTACGGCAACGTCGCCAACCTCTACGAACGAAACGGCAACAGCTACGTCGTCCTCGATACGCTCACCGTCGATCAGGACGGCCGTGAGATCGTGCGGAATCGCCACACGTCGGTCATTCAGCTGCGCGGCGAGGCTTAGGGCGCCGGCTGTAGGAAGTCCGCGACGGCCCAACCCAGGTCCTGGAGATGCCACCAGGTCTTGCTGTCGGCCTGCGTGGGCCCTTCGACGACGCGGCCCTTCGTGCCGTCGGGCGAGCAGTAGGTGACCTGCGCAGCGCTTGCCGCCGTCGCATGAAATCGCAAGCAGTCCTGTGCGCCGTATACAACGGCATTCCCGCCGACAGCGATCGCTGCGGCCGGCGCTGCGGCCGGCACGAAGTCAAGCGCCCACGTGCCGTCCGGGTTCACGGTGAGCACCGCCTCGCCGATGACGGCGGGAGCGCCGGCCCTCTCGAGGAAGTACGTCGCGAGCTGATCGCTTTCGTACAGTGAGCGAGAACAGACGCCCGTCGCCGCCTGTCCGTTCGACGGGCACGGGCCCACGTATGTCTCGCTCAATAGCTGCTGCACGTACGCCGCGACGGCGTCCGCCGGCTTCGTGAAGCGCCCGACCAGCGCGCCGGGCGTGGCTGGGATGGCGGTCTGTGCGGTGGCAACCGGCGTTTGCGTCACGCTCGCTTGCGTGCTGCTGTGGTCGCTGCTGCCGCCGCCTCGCGTGAGCAGCACGGCGACGACGATGCCCGCCACGATCGCGCCGACGACGAACGCGCCCACCGCGGCGTAGCCCGGGCGCGCCCAGAAGCTCTTGAGATCAGGTCCGTCGATCTTGCTCAGACGCCCCTACCTAGCCGGAGGACGCCTCCTCCATCGCTAACCGGAGGACGCGTCCTCCATCGCGCGGCCGAGGCGCATGATCGCCTCCGGGATGTCGGCTTCGCTCACGTTGCTGAAGCAGAGGCGGACCTTGCTGCGCCCCGTGCCGTCGAGGTGGAAGGCCGCGCCGTTCACGTACGCCACACCCAGCCGGCGCGCGGCTTCTGACAGCTTGGCCGGATCGACGCCCTCCGCGAGCGTCATCCAGATGAAGAAGCCGCCCTCGGGCCGGTTCCACGTCGCGTAGCGGCCGCAGCGTTCGTCCAGCGCCGCGAGCATCACGTCGCGCTTGCTGCGATATACGGCGTTCACCTTGTCGAGGTGCTTGGCGAACGAGCCGTCCGAGCAGAACTCGAGGATCGTGCGCTGCGTCCACGGGCTCACGCCGAGATCGAACCGCGTGCGCAGCAGCGCATCGATCGCGCCCTGATCGGCGAGCACCCAGCCGATGCGCAGGCCCGTCGCCATCGTCTTGCTGAAGGTGCCCATGAACACCGCGCCGCGCCCTTCCGCCAGAGCGAACAGCGTCGGCGGGCGCTGGCCTTCGGCGCGGATGTCGCCGTAGGCGTCGTCCTCCGCGATCAGCACGTTGTGGCGCTGGCAGATGTCGACGACAGCCCGCCGCCGTTCGATCGAGAGCGTGCTGCCGGTCGGGTTCTGGAAGTTTGGGATCGTGTAGAGCAGCTTGACGCGCTTGCCTTCGCCTTCGATCTGCGTGATCGTCTGCTCGAGCGCCTCCGGCACGAGGCCGTCCTCGTCGAGCGTGACACCTTTCACCTCGGCGAGGCAGTTCTGGATGGTACCAGCGCCGCCGGGGAACGTCGGCGACTCCGTAAGGCCGACATCTCCCTCATCGAGAAACGTCTCGGCGACGTTGATCAGCGCGCCGGAGATGCCGTTCGTGATCGTGAAGTTGTCGGCGGTGAGGGGCAGGCCTTCCTGCTTGCCCATGTGCGCGGCCAGCCACTCGCGCAGGCCGGCGTGACCCTGGTGCCCGCCGTAGCGCAGCGCCTCCTGCCCCTCGCGGCGCAGCACCCGGTTCGACGCCTCGATCAGCTCTTCGACAGGTAGCGTATCGGGATCGGGAATGCCGCCCGTGAGCTGGATCGCCGGGATCGGCGGCGGCTCGGAGGCCTGGCGGGAGCCCGCGACCCAGAACGCGCCGAAGCCGCCGCGCACTCGACGCGAGAGCATCGGCTCGAGCTGCTCCGCTTCCCAGTTGGCGAGCGGGGTTGTCGTCATGACGCAGGCCATGATAGCACGGCCTCGCGACCCGCCGCGCCTTTGCGCCGCGGCGCGCTATCGCGGATAATCTCTCTCGGCCCCACAGCATTAGAAAGTAGGCATCATGACCGAGATCAAGCACCGCACCATCAAGACCAACGGCATCAACATGCACATCGCGGAGGCGGGCGAAGGGCCGCTCGTGCTCATGATCCACGGCTTCCCCGAGCTGTGGTACTCGTGGCGGCATCAGCTCCCTGCCCTCGCCGACGCCGGCTA
>JBGQHA010000051.1:0-10652 GCA_041497735.1 Dehalococcoidia bacterium
AGTGAGAAACGTTGGTGTGCCAGATTTCGGAGGATCAAGAGAAACTCGCTTCATTGTGAATCCGTCAGGCAAGTACGTCGGGCAGTAGATGGCAAACTCTACCTCTCGTTGGACAGCGAGGAAGGGTTCGTTCGAGCCGGCCGCGCACGCTGCTGGCTCCAAGACAATCCGGCTGCCGTCGCTCGATGGCGTGCCGATCACCGCTCGGAACGTCGCGAAGCTCGGCGGCTTCGTTCCTGATACCACGGGCGGCGCCATCGCGAACCAGTCGAGATCGCGCACGAACACGATGCCCTGCGCGACCGCCGCCAACTCTCCATCCAGCGCGCCGAGCTCGATGATCGGCTGCGATGAGCCGGCGTTGAGCTCCAGGAAGAGGCCGGATTTCGAGCCGGCATCTCCCCAGATCGGCGACGCCTCTACCGCCCGGGCAGTGCCCTCGAAGCCGACGAAATACGCCGGACCGGGCGAAACGTTTTCTCCGCGTGACCCGTATCGTTCGTGCGCCTTCGAGACGAAGGTCACGGCGAGAGGTTCGCCGTTCAGGAGTTGCTCGAGCGCCGGCTGCACGATCTCCTTGCGCGCCTCGTATGTGTCTGCAAAGCCCGCGTAGACCGTCTGGACCTCAGCGTTCGGCGAGCCGGGAGGACAGGTGCCCTCGCCGTGGGGGTTTCCGCAGGGCGTGGGATGCCAATCGATGAGCGTGAGCAACGCATCGACGTCCTTGCGCTGGACGGCGTCGATGACGGCTTGCACGTTCGGCTCGTCGTGCAGAAGCGCGAGCGCTTCGTCGAGGCCCTTCATCTGCGGCGCCGCCGGGGTTCCGGTCGATGGCGCAGCCGTAGTGGTGGCGCGTCCATTGGAAGCGCTGCCTCCGCCACACGCGGCCAGCAGGACGGTCAGCGTGAGGACAAGGATCGAGAAGAACGCAGATCGACGGGCCGCCATGGGACACCTCGTGCTCCAGTCTGCCACGCGCCCGGCACCGGGACAAGCTTCCGTTCCGGCTCACTCGCCGCCCCTGGTACAATAGGCTGATCCGCCTCAGGCGGACGATACTAGAACGAAGGAACCATGGCAGCAACCAAACCAGACTACTACGACACCCTCGGCGTGACGCGCAGCGCGGGCCAGGAAGATATCAAGAAGGCGTTCCGGCGCCTCGCGATGAAGTACCACCCGGACCGCAACAAGAGCGAGGACGCCCACGATCGCTTCAAGGCGATCAACGAGGCCTACGAAGTCCTCGGCGACCCGGAGCGCCGCCAAGTGTACGATCGCTTCGGCCACGCCGGAGCGGAGCAGCAGTTCGCCGGACGCGGGTTCGAGGGCTTCACCTTCGGCGGCTTCGGCGACATCTTCGACGCCTTCTTCGGCGGCACGACCGGCCGCCGGCGCAGCCCGCGTCGTGGCGCCGACATCCGCCAGCGCCTCACGCTCACCTTCGAGGAGGCGGCGTTCGGCGCGGACAAGAAGGTGCAGGTCGAAGGCGTGGAGCTCTGCTCGCGCTGCAAGGGCGTGCGCGCAGAGCCTGGCTCCGAACCGGAGCGCTGCCCGACATGCGAGGGCGCCGGCGAGGTGCGCCGGGTGCAGCACAGCGTGTTCGGCCAATTCGTCAACGTCTCGACGTGCGATCGCTGCGGTGGCGAAGGCCGCGTCGTGCCGAACCCGTGCCGCTCATGCCGCGGCGTCGGCTACGAGAAGGGCAGCCGCACGTTGGAGGTGAAGTTCCCGGCCGGCATCGACGACGGTTCGCAGCTCCGCCTCTCCAGCGAGGGCGATGTCGGCGTCTTCGGCGGGCCGCGCGGCAACCTCTACCTGCAGGTCATGGTGAAGCCGCACAAGCTCTTCCAGCGCGACGGCGACGACCTCATCTACAACCTGGAGCTCAATATCGCGCAGGCCGCGCTGGGCGATCACGTGCAGGTGCCTACGCTCGAGGAGCCGGAGGCGCTCCGCATCCCGCCCGGCACGCAGAGCGGCGAGGCGTTCGTGATCAGAGGCAAGGGCGTGCCGCACCTGCGCGGCGGTGGCCGGGGCGACCTGCTGGTGCGGATGCAGGTCCTCACGCCGAAGAACCTCTCGCCGGAACAGAAGCGCCTGCTGGCCGAGCTGGCCGAGTCGCTCGGCACGCCCGCGTCGGACGACGACAAGGGCATCCTCGGCCGCATCAAAGACGCGCTCAGCTAGCCATGCGTCCGGAAGCCCAGGCGTGGTGGGATCTTGCGCAGACCGACTTCGAGACGGCAAAGACGGTCCTCGACGTAGGCGCCTATTACATGACTGCCTTTCTCTCTCAACAGAGCGCCGAAAAAGCGATGAAGGCGGTCTGGATGGTCCGCAACCGCAGAAATCCGCCCAAGACGCATAACCTGCTGGAACTTGCGGGCGATCTGTCGATCGCGGATGAGTTCGATACCGCCCTGCGGCGGCTCAACCCGGAGTACGTAGCAACGCGATACCCTGATGCGGCTAATGGCGTTCCAGCCCTTAACTATAATCTGGAGATCGCGCAGGAACTCCTCGACTTTTCAGCGGAGATCATGACCTGGTGCCGGAATCAGCTCGAACCGAGCTAGCTCCATTCGTCTTCGAGTTTGCGCGCTTACTGCGTGACAACGCCGGCGCAACAAAGGTGATCCTCTTCGGCTCGCGCGCGCGCGGAGACTGGCTACACGAGAGTGACTATGACTTCGTCGTCGTTTCTCCGCGGTTCGCGGGCGTTCACTTTTCGCGCCGGCCAGTGGATCTCTACCCCTACTGGCACGGGCACCCCGGCGTCGAGCTGCTCTGTTATACGCCCGAAGAGTTCGAGCTGAAGCGGGAGCAACTTGGCATCGTGCAAGAAGCGGTTCGCGAAGGCATCGAACTGTAGTGCGCTACCTGGAGCTGACCGTCTCCGTCCAGACGGAGGCGGTGGAAGCGGCAGCCGAGCTGCTGCGACGCTGCGCGCCCGCCGGCGTCAGCATTGAGCCACCCTACCGCGCCACTGACGAAGAGGGCGGTTACGACATCGATCCACGCGCGGCGGTGCGGCTGCGCGTCTGGCTGCCGTCGGGACGCGAATCGACGACGAACGTCGCGACGCTGCGACGCGATCTGCGCGCGCTCGACGGCATCGCGCGGCCGCTACGCGCTCGCGCGGTAGATGACGCCTCGTGGGCGAACATGTGGAAGCGCTACTTCCGCACACTGCGCGTCGGCCGTGCGATCGTCGTTCGCCCGCCCTGGCGATCGTACAACGCCAGGCGCGGCGAAGTCGTGGTCGAGATCGATCCCGGCATGGCGTTCGGCACCGGCCAGCACGCGACGACGCAGCTCTGCCTGGAGGCGATCGAAGAGCGCATCACCGCGGGTGACATCATTCTCGATGTCGGCAGCGGCTCCGGCATCCTCAGTATCGCAGCGGCGCTCCTCGGCGCGAAGCGCATCGATGCCATCGACATCGATCCGGCAGCCGTGCGCGCGACGAAGGAGAACGCCACGCGCAACGGCGTGCGACGCGCAATACACGTTCGCCGAGGCTCACTCGCCGATGCGCCTGCCCTGAGCGCCGTCGAAGGGTGGCCGTTTCCATTCGTGGCGGACGGGCGCTACGATCTCGTCCTCGCCAACTTGAGCAGCCGCCTGGTCCAGGAGCTGGCGGAGCCGCTCGTCGCCGCCCTCGCGACGGACGGCGTGGCGCTCGTCAGCGGCCTGATCGATGCGCAGGAGGCGGCCTGCCGGCGCGCGCTGCGCCGCGCGGGCGGACGCGTCATCGAGTCGGAAGGGCGAGAGGGCTGGCGGCTGCTTCTCGTCGAACGGGCTACGGGCCGACGGTCGCCTGCGTCCAGTACACCGGGTCGACGTTCACGCCGCGCACGATGATCTCCCAGTGGAGGTGCGGGCCCGTCGCGAGCCCGGTCTTGCCGGAGTAGCCGATCAGATCACCCTGGGCGACCATCTGCCCCACCTGCACCGTCATGCTGCTCAGATGGTGATACGCGCTGAACACGCCATCGCCGTGGTCGATGATCACGCTGTTGCCGCGCACCGGCAGCGCGCCCACAAAGGCCACTTTGCCGGCGTTCGATGCTGCGACGGGCGTCCCCTCGTCCACGCCAAAATCTGTACCGTGGTGGTAGTCGGTGACCGGCCCCCCGTTGTAGCTCCTGAAGATGCCGTACGCATCGGTGATCGGGGCGTTGACCGGAAAAATGAACGGGCCCGACCAGTAGCGCTCCGGCGTGAAGGTGGCGTAGATCGACGCCCTGGTCGCCGCCTCCTGCTGCGATAGCGACGGGTCCAGCAGCGTGGACTGGTCGGGCGGAATGACAATCTGTTCGACGGGGAACGAGGTGTCCTCGACGGTCACCGTGCCGCTCAGCTCGCCCGCGGGCTGGCCCGATGCGGCCGTGAGCGAGACCGTGATCGGGTACGAGCCCGTGTCCTGACTCGCTTCGACTCCGATGACGCCCCAGAAGCCGCCGCTCGTCGGAATCAGAGGGTAGTCCCGGCCGTTGAACGTCGCCCTCGCCGACGGGGCCCCGCTCGTCACGCGGATCACGGTCGCCCGGCCCTGCGCCAGCGCGATGGGCTGCTCGAGCTGCGGCAGCGGCGTCGGCGTGGGCGAAGGCGTCGCGGTGGGTGTCGGCGTGGGCGTGAAGGTCATCGTGGGTGTGGGCGTCGGCGTGGACGAAGAGCCGCCGACGAGGCCGCAGCCCGTCGCGGAGAGCAGGAGCGCAAAGCACGGAAGGAGCAGGACGGCGGGGCGCATAGCGATCCGCCGCCATTGTATCCCACGCTCCTTGGCGTGCCAGGCGTTCGTCGCACTTGTAACGCCCGGAGGAACATGCTCATCGGTTGCTGCGTCTCTTCAAACGCCGCGGAGCGATTGCTATACTGCAGGACGCTGGTGCCTGGCTGCTTACCCCGAGGGGGTTGTCGTGACCGAAGCGAAGACCATCGCCGATAAGGTTCTCACCAACGTCGAACGGGTTATCATCGGCAAGCGCGAGGCCGTCCGCCTAGCGCTGATCGCGCTCATGTGCCGAGGTCACGCGCTGATCGAGGACGTCCCCGGCGTGGGCAAGACGATCCTCGCGCGCAGCCTGGCGATCTCGACCGGCTGCACCTTCCGTCGCATCCAGTTCACACCTGACCTGCTGCCGACCGACGTCACCGGCGTCTCGATCTACAACCAGAAGACCTCCGACTTCGAGTTTCGCCCGGGGCCGATCATGGCGCAGGTCGTCCTCGCCGACGAGATTAACCGCGCGACGCCGAAGACGCAGTCGGCGCTGCTCGAGTCGATGGAGGAGCGGCAGGTCACCGTCGACGGCATCACGCATCTGCTGCCGCAGCCGTTCATCGTGCTCGCCACGCAGAACCCGATCGAGTACGAAGGCACGTTCCCGCTGCCGGAGGCCGAGCTCGATCGCTTCCTGCTGCGCATCCACCTCGGCTACCCGACCGCGTTCGATGAGGTAGCGATCATGGAGGCGCAGCAGCTGCAGCATCCGATCGACACGCTGGAACAGGTGACCAACGCCGGCGAGATCGTGAGCATCCAGACGGCCGTGAAGGAGGTCTACGTCGATCCGCTGATCAAGGAGTACATCGCCCTCGTCGTCGACCAGACGCGCCGGCACGAGTCCGTGTACCTCGGCGCGTCGCCGCGCGGCTCGCTCGCGCTCTATCGCTCCTGCCAGGCGCAGGCGTTCCTCGCCGGCCGCGACTTCGTGACGCCGGACGACGTGAAGAGCCTCGCCTACCCGACGCTGGGCCACCGGCTGATCGTCAGCCCCTCGGCGCGCGTCAAGGACGTCGCCCCGGCCGATATCGTCAGCGGCTGCCTGCAGCGTGTCCCCGTCCCTGGCGCCCGACCCGACTGGGCGCGCACGCCAACCCGATAGCGAGCCGATGCGCCGCCTCTTTCGCATCTTCCGATTCGTCTTCGTCCGGCACCGCTCGTTCACGGTGCTCACGGTGCTGTTCGTCGCCGCGCTCGTCATCGCCTTCTCGACCGGTTTCTGGCTCATGGCGCGGCTGGCGAACGTCATCTTGCTCGTGTTTCCCATCGCGTTCGTCTGGTCGTGGCTCAACCTGCGCGGCCTCGACGTCTCGGTCGAGCGCCCGAACGACCGGCTCCAGGTCGGCCACCAGTTCGATGAGCGCATCACCGTCACCAACCGCATGTGGCTGACCAAGCTCTGGCTGGAGGTCGAGGACCTCTCCGAGCTGCCGGGCCACCAGGCGCGCCGCGTGATCAGCCTGGGCCCGCGCTCCGAGCGTAGCTGGCGCATGTCGTCGGAGTGCACGCGTCGCGGACTGTTCAACGTCGGGCCCGTACGCGTGACGACGAGCGATCTCTTCGGACTCTTCCGCCGGTCGCGCACGTTCGGCGCGGCTCAGCCGGTGCTCGTCTACCCGCGCGCGGAGGGGCTGCCGCGGTTCTGGGCGCCGCCCGCGCTGCTCGCCGGCGAGAGCCGCACGCGCCGCCCCGCATACTCGATCACGCCGAACGCTGCCAGCGTGCGCGAGTATCAGCCCGGCGACAGCTTTTCGCGCATCCACTGGCGCAGCACCGCGCGCACCGGCGAGCTGATGGTGAAGCTCTTCGAGCTCGATCCCGCCAGCGACGTCTGGATCGTGCTCGATCTCTTCGGCGCGGCGCAGGCGGGCAAGGGCGACGACTCGACCGAAGAGCACGGCGTGCGCATCGCCGCATCGATCGCGCGCTTCTTCCTCTACGCGAACCGCAGCGTCGGCTTCGTCGCCTCGGGCGCGCAGTTCCACTTCGCCGAGCCGGAACGCGGCATCGGACAGTACGCGCGCATCCTCGAAGCGCTCGCCCTGGCGCGCGCCGAAGGCGACGTGCCGCTCGCCGATCTGCTCAACCACGAAGGCCGCCGCTTCGGGCGCAGGACGACGATCGTCATCGTGACGCCGTCGACAGACGACGCGTGGGTGGGCAGCTTGCAGCTCCTCGGCGCGCGCGGCGTCAAGATCGCCACGGTCGTCCTCGAGCCGCGCACGTTCGGCGGCGAAGGCAACGCGCTGTTCGTCTTCAGCGCGCTCGCCGCGGCCGGCGTGCCCACCTACATGGTGAAGCAGAGCGACGATCTCGTGTCGACGCTGGCGGCCGGCGCGGACCCGCGCGGAGCACGGCTGCGATGAGGCAGGCGGGCTGGGGCGAGATCTTCGCGCCGCGCTATCAGCCAACAGGCGCGCCGCCGGAAGTGCCCGCGGAGCCGCGGGGCTGGCGCCGTCTCGTCTGGTGGGAAGACCTCGTCACGTTCGTCCTGCTCGGCTTCATCCTGCTCGCCGTCATCGCATCGATCGACCGCGCCCACTGGGTCGACACGATGCCCTCGCTCTATCCGATCGCGTTCTTCGGGCTGTTCCTCGGCGCGCTGCTCGCGCGTCTGCGCTGGCGCGAGGGCTACATCCACCTCATCGCCCTGCCGATCGGCGCGGCCGCGGCGCTCGGGCAGATCATGAGCGTCCTGCCCGGCCACACGCCGCTCGCGCGCTACGACGCGCTGCACGACCGCATGGCGGCGTGGGTCCACATCGCGGTGTACGGCGGCATCAGCAACGACGACCTGCCATTCATCGTCCTCGCTGTGCCGCTCGTCTGGCTCACATCGTACCTTTCGGCCTGGGCGATCTTCCGCTGGCAGAACGCCTGGCTCGCGCTGGTCCCCGCGGGCGCCGTGCTGCTCGTCAATGTCAGCTTCCTGCCGAGCGGCTTCAGCCTGGCGTTCATTGTCTTTCTGCTCGGCTCTGTGCTGCTCGCGACGCGTCTCAACCTGCTCGAGCGCACGAAGGCGTGGCGCGCCGGCGACACACCCTACCCGCCGCTCATCAGCCTCTCGGTCCTCCATGCGACGTTCTGGCTTGCGCTCGTCCTGCTCGGCCTCGCGTGGCTGATGCCGCAAGCGAGCCAGACCGGCGCCTTCGGATCGATCTGGAACAAGGCCGAATCGCCCGTCAACGAGCGCTTGCTCAAGCTGAGCCGGCTCTTCGTGTCGGTGAACAACAAGAAGTCGTACAAAGTGCACGACTTCGGCGCGCTGTTGCCCTTCCTGGGCAGCATTCAGCTTGCCGATACGCCGGTCGCGGACATCACCACGTCGAACACGCTCGATGTGCCCGCCTTCCTGCGCGCCCAGGCCTACGACATGTACACCGCGCACGGCTGGCAGTCGAACGCGAACCAGGAGTCGCCGCTGGGCGCGTACATCACCGACGCCGAGCGATCACTGCTCGAGCGCCAGTCCGTCCACATCTCCGTCTTCTCCCAAGGCGACAGCGCCGGAGACGCGCTGCTCACCATCGGCCAGCCGTTGGACACGAATCAGCGGGCCGACGCGCGCTGGAACGGCTCGCCGCAGAACGTCAGCGGGATCGTCTCGCCAAGCGCGCTGCAGCAGGGCGATCAGTATGCCTCGACCGGCAGCGTCTCGACCGCCACCGCCGCCGAGCTGCGCGCGGCAGGCAACGCGTACCCGTCCTGGGTAGAGTCGCACTTCCTCCAACTGCCCGAGGCGCTCCCGGCGCGCGTTTCGGCGCTCGCCAAGCAGTGGACCGCGAACGAAGACAGCGCCTACGACAAGGCCGCGACCATCGAGTCGCGCCTGCGATCCGACTATCCTTACGATCTGACGGTGGCCGACACGCCGCCCGGCCGCGACACGGTCGACTACTTCCTGTTCGATCTCAAGCGCGGCTACTTCGACTATCACGCGTCGGCGATGGTGGTCATGCTGCGCTCGCTCGGCATACCGTCACGGCTAGCCGTCGGCTACGTGCTCGACCCCAGCTCAGACGGCGCGAACAGCACCTTCCACATCACCGAAGCGAACGCGTTCGCCTGGCCCGAGGTCTACTTCCCGGGCTACGGCTGGGTGGAGTTCAACCCGACGCCCAGCCACGGCGCCGTCGATCGGGCCAGCGGCGACACCGCCGCCTCGACGAACCCGGGCAGCGACACAAGCACGATCAACCCGCAGGACATCAACGGTCTGCCTGCCATCCCCTCCACGGACAGCGCGGGCGGCGTTGCCGTACAGAGCCCACACTCCAGTAGCAACATGGGCTGGATCATCGCCGCGATCGCGGGCGGTGTCGCGCTGGTGCTGGCATCGGGCGCGGCGGGCGCGCGCTTCGCGTGGGTGCGCGGCCTGAGCGGGCTCGACTCATCCGCGCGACTCTGGGGACAGACGGCCCGGCTCGCGTCCTGGGCGCGCACCGGGCCGGCGCCGGACCAAACGCCCGCCGAGTTCGCGAGGACGCTGAGCGGGCGATTACCGGGCACCGAAGGCAGCGTCAACGTGCTCGCGGAGAGCTACGTCCGCCACCGGTATGGCAAGAGCAGACTGGCCGGCGAAGAAGGCGATCCGTTGGAACGCGCCTGGCGCCGCGTGCGCACGAGCCTGCTTCTGCGGCTGCTACATTTGTCGTAATCGTTCTGTCATTCCGAGCCCTTCGGCTCCGCTCAGGACAGGCTCCGCGAGAATCCGGTCCCGCGAGGAAGCAGATCAGCAAAGAGTGTCTCGCCGCTCAGCCGTCTGACGGTGTCTGGTCATCGTCTCGTGTGGACGGCAGTATGCGCCGTACCGGGTAGCGCACCAACCACATCGTCAGGACAGTCACCGCAACCACGGCCGCCATCAGCAGCGCCGCCCAGATCCAGCGCGGCACGTCTGCTGCGAACAGCGCCGCAAGCATGAGCATCTACGACGGGTTCATGATCCGCTGGCCGCGGCGCAGCGCGAACAGGATCACTGATGTCTCGAGCAGCTCCTCGCCGCCGAGGGCGATCAGCGCAGCGCAGGGGTAGATGCGCCATGAGAGGTCGACGACAGCGCTCATGGCTCCTATTGTTGCGCGCTTTCGCCCGAGCGTCCACCAGTGTCATCCGCGGGCCGCTCCGTGCCCAGCCCGACTTGCGACGAGAGCCCGGTGTGGCGATGCGGGTCCCATTCCTCCGAGCCGGTGTAGCGATCGAAGAACGTCAGGCCGGTCTCCACGGAACGATGACCATACTTCGCGCGCAGGCGATCGATTGCACCCAGCAGCGCCTCAACCGGCCGCCGGCGATCGAAGAGCGAGAGCTGTACCTCATCGCCCGTGAGCTGCGACACGCCCAGCCCGAGTAGCCGGACGGCGCGCGCGTCTCGTGACAGCGTTCGCTCCAGCAGGCCGGCTCCCACGCGGTAGATCTCTTCGTCGTCGTGCGTCGGCTGCCTGAGCGTGTGACTGCGCGTGATCGTCGTGAAGTCGCCGTAGCGCAGCCTTAGCGTGACGCAGCGCGCGCGGTTCCCGCCGCTCCGCAGGTCCGCGCCCACGCTTTCCGCATAGCTCCGCAGCGACGCGAGCAGCACCGCCCGATCGCTCACGTCGCGCGCGTACGTCCCCTCGCGGCTGATCGACTTGGCTGGTGCGCGCCCGCCACCCACCGGCGTCGGATCGATACCGCGCGCGCGTTCGCCCAACGCCGGCCCCCACGAGCCGAACAGCGCGCTCAGGCGCGCATCGGACAGCCCTGCCAGCTGTCCCAGCGTTCGGATGCCCAGCCGCGTCAGCTCAGCTTCAGCCTTCGCGCCCAGGCCGGGCAGTCGCCGGACAGGCAGCGGCGCCAGAAACGCCGCCTCGCTGCCCGCTGG
>JBGQHA010000052.1:0-10631 GCA_041497735.1 Dehalococcoidia bacterium
CGGGTCAGCGCGGGGTGGCTCGGCGAACCTCATCGTGCGCTGCCCAGCAGGCACGGACGTGACCGCCGGGACGATCTCGGGCAACGTGGCGCTGCGCGGGCCGCTCGGCCGGGTGCGCATCACAACCGTGAGCGGATCGGCAACGGTCGAGCGGGCGGAAGAGCTGGATGCGCGCACCATCTCCGGTAATATCGAGGTGGAGCGCTGCACGGGGCGCTGCTCTCTGCGCAGCAAGACCGGACACACCACGTGCGCCAGCGCCCGCGACGCGCGCGCTTCCACCATCTCCGGCACGATCCGTTTGGAAGAGACGACCGGCCACGTGCGCGCGCAAAGCGTCAGCGGCGCTGTGGAGGTCGGCACGCAGCGCGACGGCGACGTTGCGGTGCAGACCGTCTCCGGCTCGGTCAAGATCGAGGTGCCCGACGGCGTGCGGCCGAATGCCCAGCTCCACTCGCTCACAAGCCGTCCGCGCTGCGACTGCCCCGAAGGCAACGACTGCCGGGTTGCGGTGCGCTCCATGAGCGGCAGGATCACCGTCGTCCGCGCCTGATGGTCGCTACCAAGACGTCTCGGGCGCGCGTGATCGAGGGCACGGTGGTCTTCACTGACATCGTAGGCTTCACGGAGTACACCGCGCTGCGCGGCGACGAAGAAGCGCTGGCGCTGCTCGCGACACAGGAACGGCTCGTGAACGAGACGCTCCCTCCCAACGCGCGCATCGTTAAGGAGCTGGGCGACGGCCTGCTGCTCTGGTTCCAGGACGCGGTCGAGGCGGTCGAGACGTCGCTGCGGCTGCAGGAGCGCTTCGAGCGCGAGTCAGCCGCGTCGGACCACCCGCTGTGGGTGCGCTGCGGGATGCACTCTGGTCAGCAGACCCTTCGGGGTGAGGACCTCGTCGGCCACGACGTGAACGTCGCGTCGCGCGTCGTCGACGTGGCAGGCCCCGGCGAAGTCCTCCTCTCGGACGCAACCAGAACGAGCGTGGATGACAAGCTGCCCAACGTGCAGTTCGATGAGCTGGGGCCGGTCGTGATGAAGGGCATCCCACAGCCGGTCCGGCTGTATCGAGCCACAGCAGAGTAGCTGGGTTGGAGCCGCTGTCAAGTACTTCAAGTAATTCCTTCACGACGACCTAGGCTGCTCCCTATAGGACCAGCTCCCCCGCCCATTTGTGGCAGCAGCTTCCGTGTGACATAATGGCGCCGGCCCCGACGCCCTGTCAGCAGACCGCCACGGAAGGGGAGCTATGGATCTCGAACGCGACCTTGGCATTTCCGAGGGCCACCGGCGGGGACGGCTGATCACACTCGCGATACTCGCCGGCGGGGTGGCGCTGGTTGGCATCCTCTCGTATGTCTTCTTCTTTCGAGGCTCGTCACAGCAGGCACGCGCGACGGAAGACCTGAAGGTTGGCCGCGCGACGATCAACGCCAATCTCCTCATCTCCGGCGTCGCCGATGCGCAGCTCATCAGTAACCTCAGCTTCCAGTCCTCCGGTCGCGTCGATTCGATTCAAGTTAAGGTGGGCGACACGGTCCACAAGGGCGATGTGCTGGCGGCGCTCGAGTCCGAGGATCTGGCGAACAGCGTCCAGTCGGCCCAGGCGAACCTGGCGCTCGCGCAGGCGCGCCTCAAAGAGCTGCTGGATGGCGCGACCGACGCGGAGCGCGCCGCAGCCGATCAGTCCGTGGTGTCAGCCCAGGCCAACCAGGACCGCGCCGCTCGCGACGTGTCGGACCTGTTGGGGACTCCCACGTCGCCGGAGAGGACGGCGGCCGATCAATCCGTCGCTGCTGCCCAAGCGGGCCTCGACCAGGCTCAAAACAGCCGCACAACTCTGCTGAACGGCCCTACTGCAGCACAGATCGCAAGCGCCAATCAAGTCGTGGCATCCGCCCAGTCCGCGCTGAACGGGGCCCAGCGCGCGCTGGACACCCTCCGCGCGGGGCCAACTGCCGCGCAACTGGCTGCGGCGCACCAGCAGCTCGCGGCGGCGGACGCGAACCTTGCATCTGCGCAGGCGGCGCTGGCCAACCTCACCTCCGGCGCTTCGGCAGCCCAGCTCGCCGCGGCACAGGCGGCCGTCGCGGCGGCCCAGCAGGGGCTGAACGGCGCCCAAACTGCGCTCGAAAACGCGCACTCGAACGTCTACTCGACTGAATCAGCGCTGCGAGCGGCGCGCACGGCGTACTGCACCGCCGCCCCGGGCGATTCGCTCTGCGCGTCGGTCAACTTGCCGCTCTCCAGCGGCACGGTGAACGACCTGCTAGACAAGCTGAGCAATTCGGGAACAGACCCGTCTCTGCTCGCCCCCATCAATACGTTGATCCAGGCCAACACCGGTTACGTGGTGTCGCTCAACTCCGTCGACACCGCACAGAGCTCGGTCACCACCGCTCAGGCGCAACTCAACTCAGCTCAGGCCGCGTTGGCGGCGCTCCAAGAGGGTCCGGACGCCACCGACCTAGCGGCAGCGCAGGCCGCCGTGACCGCGGCTCAGCAAAACCGCGCCCTCGCGCAGGTGAACTTGGATACTCTCAACGCCGGCGCCACAGCCGACGACCTCGCCAATGCACAGGACGCTGTGAGGTCGTCGCAGGCCGTGCTCGATGCCGCCGTCGCACAGCACGACCACCTCCTTGCGCCGCCGACGGCGGACGACGTGACTGCCGCCGACGCAGGAGTGAGCTCCGCGCAAGCCGCTCTCAACGCGGCGGTTGCCAAACGCAACGACCTGCTCGGCGGTCCCCATGACTCGACGCTTTCCTCGGCCCAAGATGCGGCACGTTCCGCGCAAGGCAGCCTCGATTCAGCGATCGCCAACCAGACCGAGACGGCGCGTGGGGCGCGGCCGAGCCAGATCGATGAGCAGACCCAGTCGGTCCGCGTTGCGCAGCTCGCTGTGGAAGCCGCCCAGATCCGCGTTCGCAACGCAGAGATCATCTCGCCGTTCAACGGCACGGTCGCAGCCCTCAACCTCAAGCCGGGGGAGTTCACCGGCGTCGGATCGACCACACCAGCCATCGTGTTGCTGACGCCCGACACGATCGTGCTCAAGATGCAAGTCGGCGAGACCGACTACCCGAACGTCAAGCTCGATCAACGCGGCATCGCCGTGTTTGATGCCCTTCCAGGAAAACCCTACCCCTTCACGGTGGCGCAGCTCGGGCTTAGCCCCACGGTGACCCAGGGAGTCGTCACGTATCAGGTGACCGCCGCTATGGACATACCGCCCGGCACCCCCCTGCCCGCGCCCGGCATGAGCGCGAACGGCCAGATCGTCACCGAATCACGGCCGAACGTCATCTCCGTACCGCCGCGCGCCATCCGCCGAAAGGGCACGGACCAAGTGGTCGAGGTGCGCCGCAACAGTACCATCGAAGACCAGGTCGTCACAACGGGCTTTTCTGACACCACCAACGTTGAGATCCTGTCCGGAGTGCAGGAGGCCGATACGATCGTCGTTCCCGTCCTCATTTCCGGCTCGGCATCTCAGCCAAATCGAAAGCCGACGCTGCCGTCCGGTATCAGATGACGCGCGCATGATCCGGCTGCGCGGCGTCACAAAAGAGTATCGCGTCGGGCCGGAGCGCGTCCTCGCGCTGCACAGCGTCGACCTCGAGGTCGTCAAAGGTGAGTTCCTGGCGATCATGGGACCGTCTGGGTCGGGGAAGTCGACGCTGATGAACATCGTCGGCTGCCTGGACCGGCCAACGCGCGGCACGTACGAGCTCGACGGCATCGATGTGAACAAACTCGGCGACAGCCAGCTCGCGATCCTGCGCAACCGGCGGCTTGGGTTCGTCTTTCAGTCCTTCAACCTGCTGCCGCGTCTCAGTGCGATCGACCAGGTCGCGTTGCCTCTCGTGTACCGCGGAGCGCTCAATAGACGCAAGGTCGCCGCGGCCGCGCTCGACCTCGTCGGCCTCTCGAATCGCGCGCATCACAGGCCCACGCAGCTGTCCGGCGGCCAGCAACAGCGCGTCGCCATCGCGCGGGCGCTCGTCAGCCAGCCGGCGATCATTCTCGCCGACGAACCGACCGGCGCGCTGGACTCCAAGACGAGCCTGGACGTGATGGACGTTCTGCGCAAGCTCAACGAGGAGCTTGGCATCACCATCGCCTTCGTCACACACGAGCGCGACGTTGCAGCCTACACACGCCGGATCGTCTCGCTCCGGGACGGAGCGATCATCTCCGACGTGCCGAACACGCCTTCGTACGCGACGGCGCCGGCCGCGCCCGTGGAGCAGGTCGCGCCGTGACGCTGGCCGATGTCCTCGTCACGGCGCTGTCGGCGCTGCGCAGCAACCTGTTGCGCACGCTCCTCACCATGCTCGGCATCGTCATCGGGATAGCTGCGGTCATCACGCTCACTGCCGCGAGTCAAGGGGCGCAAAAGGGCGTCGGCAACCGCATCCGAGGGCTGGGCAGCAACTTGATGTTCGTCCGGCCGGGCGCCGTCGAGCAGGCCGGCGTCCAGCTCCCCGGCTCCGGGGCCAGCCTCTACCTGGAGGACGCCAGGGCGATCCAAGATGCCGGCTTCCCGTATGTCGCCGACGTCGCTGCTCAGGCCAGCGTCGGCGGGCCGGGCGCGGGGATCCTCACCACACAGGTGATCCACCTGGGACAGAACAAGAACACGGTGCTCCTTGGCACGGAGCCATCATACGAGTTCGTCCGTGACTTCTACGTCCAAACCGGGCGGTTCATCAGCGAGGACGACCTCACCAAGAAGGCGCTGGTCACGGTGCTTGGCGCGGAAGTTGCGGACGACTTGTTCGGTACAGAAGACCCGATCGGGCAGACGATCCGTATCGCCGTCGGACCGGGAAGCTTTGCCATCGGGTTCAACTTCACGATCGTCGGTGTGATGGAGCGAAAGGGCGCCGCTGCGGGCACGGACCAGGACGATGTCGTGATCGTTCCGCTGCCGTCGTTCCAGGCGCGCATCCCGTTCATCCGCAATCCGCGCGGCTTCACGAATGTGAACCAGATCAATATCAAGCTCACGGACCGCTCGAAGGCGGGGCAGGCGACGGAGGACATCGGCGCGCTCCTACGCGAGCGTCACAACGTCGACGACAACGACTTCCGCATCCAGACGCAGACCGACATCCTCGCCACCGCCACTGCGGTACAGCGCTCGCTGCAAGTCCTGGTTGTATCGATCGCGTTGATCTCGCTCGTCGTGGGCGGGATCGGGATCATGAACATCATGCTGGTGTCGGTCACCGAGCGCACGCGCGAGATCGGCATCCGCAAGGCGATCGGCGCCAAACGGCTCGACATCTTGTGGCAGTTCCTGGTCGAATCGCTCGTCGTGACAACGTTTGGCGGTATTCTAGGTGTGGTGGCCGGGATCAGCGCAACACAGATCGCGCAGCGCTTCCAGATAGGCGGCAACAACCCGTACACGGTGACGCCGTTCTGGATCCTCGTCGGGTTAGCTGTCGCCGCCGCGACCGGCCTCGTGGCGGGAGTGTACCCGGCGTGGCGCGCGTCGCGGCTCGATCCGATCGAAGCGCTGCGCCACGAGTAGACGGGTGCTCCCGCGCCCCCTCGGACAATCGTCACACTTCGGTAACCATTCGCCCAGGCCTTCCGAGCTACCCTGGTGCGAGAAGCAGGGTGCACGGCCAGCGATGAAGAAACGAGCTATCCTGAGCGCATGACGTCGAACGGCCGCGAGGTCCTCCGCACGGAAGGGCTGTGGAAACAGTACGGGCCGGTCACGGCCGTGGCCGACATGCATTTGCAGGTCTTCAACGGCGAGGTCTACAGCTTCCTGGGCCCGAACGGCTCCGGCAAGAGCACGACTGTCGGCATGATCCTGGGCCTTGTACGCCCGACAAAGGGGCGCGTGCTCGTGTTCGGGAGCGACATGGCGCTACATCCCTGGCCCGCGCTGCGACAGATCGGTGCTGTGATCGAGACGCCGGCCTTTTATCCGTATCTCTCGGGCTACGACAACCTGAGATGCCTCGCCATCGCGCTCGGCGATGTCCCGCGCGCTCGCATCGACGAGATGCTGGAGCTGGTGGGCCTGCGCGAGCGCGGACGAGATGCGTTCAAGGAATATTCTCTCGGCATGAAGCAGCGGCTCGGCATCGCGTCGACGCTGCTGCGAGACCCGCAGCTCGTCATCCTCGACGAGCCGACGAACGGACTCGATCCGGCGGGGACGCGCGAGATACGCGAGCTGATCCCGGAGCTGGCCCGGCAAGGCAGGGCCGTGTTTCTGTGCAGCCACCTGCTGCACGAGGTACAGGCCGTGAGCGACCGCGTCGCGATCGTCAAGAAGGGCCGGATGGTGGCGCAGGGAACCGTGAGCGAGCTCCTCGGGCGCGGGCAGTACCTGCGCCTGCAGGCGGGCGACAACGACGCGCTGCTGCGCGCGCTGGGCGGCATCCCCTTCGTGACCTCCGCGGAGCGCATCGACGGGTACGTGCGCGCGGCGGCGCCGATCGCGAAGGCGGGCGAGCTGAACAAGGCGCTGGCACAGCAGGAGATCTACCTGAACGAGCTGTCGCGCTGGGAAGTCGAGCTGGAGAGTCTCTTCCTGGAGCTCACCAGCGAGGAGATCGAAGCATGAACATGAGGCAGCTCGCCCTGGCGGAGTTCTTCAAGCTGCGGAAGCGGATGATGACGTGGGTGCTGGCGCTCCTGATCGTGGGCATCGTTGTCCTGCTGTACTCGATCCTGTGGAGCATCAGCGGCCGCGCGCAGACATTCGGCGAGCACCACCAGTTCACCGCGTCGCAGCTCCGCAAGGCGCTCTTCCTCCAGTCTTCCGTGCCGTTTTCGCTCCAGCTTGTCTCCAGCTTCGGCACGCTCTTCGCCGTGATCCTCATGGCCGGAGCGATCGGGAGCGAGTACGCGTGGGGCACTATCCGGCTCACCGCGACGGCAGCGAGTGGCAGGCTGCGGCTGCTGGGGGCGCAGCTCGCCGTTGTCTGCGGGCTGATCGCGGTCGGAGCGCTGCTGGCGGTAGTGGCAGGGCTGATCTACAGCAGCGTCATCATGTCGGTCAGCGGCGGGGCCGACTTCAGTTTCTTGACCGCCGCGTTCGTCGGACACCAGAGCGCGTCGTACGCGCGTACGCTGTTCGTGCTGTCCCCCTTCGTTGCGATTGCATTCGCGGCGGCGGTGATTGGGAGGTCAACGCTGTCCGGTGTGGGAGCGGGGCTCGGCTTCACGTTTCTCGAGCCGATCATCAGCAGTCTGATGCGCGCCGCCGGCGGCCGCTGGGCGCACATCCCGAACTATCTGCCGAGCGCGAACAAGCAAGTCATCCTGCTGCAGAACAGCCTGCCCGAAGTGCTCCGCGTCGGTCCGGGCAGCGACCTGGCCGATGCGGCGGCGAACTCGGTCGCGCAGGCCGCGATCATCCTGGCGCTGTATACGATCGCCTTCGTCGCGCTCGGCCTTTACGTGTATCGACGCCGCGACATCACCGCAGGCGCGTAAGCTACCTACAGATAGCCGAGCTGACGCGCTCCGTGCGTGAGCGACTCACGAAACTTGGGATGCGCCAGCCCGATGATCGCCTGCGCACGTTCGGGAACGGACTTCCCCTTCAGGAGCGCCACGCCGTGCTCTGAGACGAGATAATGCACCTCTTGGCGCGGTGTCGTGACGGCCGCTCCTGGAGTGAGCATGGGCACCACGCGGGAGACCTCGCCTGACTTTGCGGTGGAATAGAAGGCGATGAAGCTCTTGCCGCCCGGCGAGTTGAACGCGCCGCGAGCGAAATCGACCTGGCCGCCGGTGCCGCTGAACTGCACCGGCCCCATCGATTCAGAGCAGCACTGCCCCGTCAGGTCCACCTCGATCGCGGCGTTGACTGAGATGAGGTCATTGTTGCGCGCGATGGTCGCCGGGTCGTTCGTGTACGAGACCGGGTGCGCTTCGCAGTACGGATTGTCATCGAGAAAGCGATAGCTGCGCTGCGATCCCGCCGCGAAGGTGAAGACGGCCTTCTGCGGGTGCAACGTCTTCCGCGTGCCCGTCGCGACACCGTCCTCGATCAGATCGACCATGCTGTCCGTAAACATTTCGGAGTGGATGCCGAGCTCGCGGTGATCGCGGAGGTACTGGGCAACAGCGTTCGGGACGCCGCCGATGCCAAGCTGCAGCGTCGCGCCGTTTGGCACCATCTCGGCGATGGAGCGGCCAATCGCTTCGTCCTCAGGCCGGAGCGCCGGCGCCGGCAGCTCAGGCAGCGGCGCGTTGTTCTCAACGACCGCTGTCGCTTCGGAGATGTGGATGAACGAGCGGCCGTGAATGCGCGGCATGTGTTCGTTCACTTCGAGCAAGAGCACCCTGGCCACCCGCGCGGCGGTGGACGTGTAATCGACGGCGACGCCGAGGCTCATGTAGCCATGCTTGTCCATCGGCGAGACCGTGGCGATGCAGACATCGACGGGAATGAACTCGGAGAGCAGGCGGGGCACCTGGTGAAAGTAGTTCGGCGTGAAGCCGGCGCGCCCCTCCTTCACCGCCTCGCGGTCGGCGCCGCCGAGAAAGAGCGACTCCCAGCGAATGACCTCCTTGAGATCGGGCTGGAGCACGGTGGCCTTCGTGGCGACGAACGGCAGGAGCGCGCGCATGGTGAGCTTCGAATAGCGTCCCTGGCGCGCCGCGCTCGCGATGGCGGCCAGCAGGGCTGGCGGCTCTCCCGCAATGATCGGCTGGACGATGCTCGCGCCGTCCGGGATGAGCGCAACGGCCTCGTCCGGCGACTTCAGCTTCGCCCGGTAGAGCTCCTGCCAGCGATCTGTCAACTGCAGACTCCCATGTTCCGGCAAGCTATTCTAGCCCAGGTGTCTCATCACCACTAGAGCATTGCGCAGTCCCGACTGCGGCCGCCGGACGGCACGATCCGCTCGGGGACATCGCCGAGATCAGCAGGCGGTACTCTCAGGAGTGCGCGTAGACACGCAGCGTGCTCGTCGTCTAGCGGCTGCGACTAGAGGTTCGTCTTCGCCCCGACCAGCGGTGTGGCAGGGACGGTCTGGGCAACGCGGGAGAGGAGGCCGGCGCCGGGGAAGGCGTTCCCCCATTCGTGGCGAGCAGGCCGGCCCGGGGAAGCTTCCTGCCGAGACCGCGCTCTATCTCATGCAGCTTCGCCAGGTCTGTGGCGGCGACGATCGTAATCGCCTGGCCGGAACGGCCCATTCTGCCGGTGCGCCCTACCCGATGCGTAAACAAGTCGAGCGTATCCGGCAGGTCATAGTTGATGACGCGGCCGATGTGCAGAACGTCGAGCCCACGGGCGGCGATGTTCGTCGCGACCAGCACCGTCGCGCTGCCGGAGCGGAAGCGCTTCATCTCCCGGTCGCGCTGGCTCTGGCCGAGGTTCCCTTGCAGCACCGCAACGTTGAAGCCCGCGTCGAGGAGCTTGTCTCCCAGCTTCCGCACACCATGTTTCGTGCGGCCGAAGACGAGCGTTGTGCCATCGCCATCGATAGGCTCGCGCAAGAGGCGCAGGAGCACCGAGAACTTATCGCCGCTGAAGGCCTCCACGACTGTGTGTTCGATGTCGGGCTCCATGTCGGTTGCTTCTTCCGACGTGATGACGGTCGGCGTCTTGAGGTACTTCGCCGAAATGTCGTGCACCCAGCCGGGTGTGGTGGCGGAGAAGAGCGCGGTCTGCCTGGCGCTCGGCGTCTGCGCGATGATCCGCTCGACGTCCGGCGCGAAACCGCGATCGAGCATCTCATCGGCCTCGTCGAGCACGAGAAACCGCACATGATCGAGCTTCAGCGTGCGGCGCGTCAGGTGATCGAGCACCCGCCCGGGCGTGCCTACGACAATGTGGGTGCGCCCCTTGAGCGCCTTCTCCTGATTGACGAGGGAGGCCCCTCCATACAGGAGGAGAACGCGCAGGCCGGAGTCGCGAGCGAGATCTTCCAGCACTGATCCCACCTGCCGCGCGAGCTCCCTGGTGGGCGTCAGCACAAGCGCTTGCACGTGGTCGACGCGGGGGTCACAGGCTTCCAGCAGCGGCAGCCCGAATGCCAGAGTCTTCCCCGAGCCTGTCTGCGCCTGGGCGATGACGTCCTTGCCTTCGAGGAGGACAGGGATGGCGCTTAGCTGGATGGGCGTTGGGGTATCGATGTCTTGGCGCTCGAGAGCCTGAAAGCTCGACGGGCGGAAGGGGTATTCGCTAAACGAAGACAATTGACTGGTTCCTTTCAGGTTTCCTACTGGTTGCCTCCGGCCCTGCATGTGCGAACGCCACGTTCTGGCACGAGCGCTGCCCTGCGCTGCTTCCCGCGCCGGCACGATTCAGTGCAGAGGAGGGATGGGTGCGGTGAGCCGAGGACGAAGAATATGATGTCGATTCAGTGTACCCCAAACGGGCCCCGATGCCCAGGACGGCATCCACTCCGAATCTAGCTGAACGCCAGAGGGGCGGGCATGGCCTCTATGCCATGCCCGCCCCTGCCGGTCTTTGTGCTTGTTCCCTCTACATGCAGTTGAGCGAACCCAGCGGGATGAGCCCGGCCTCCACCTGGAGGATGAGCGCGGCGTCTACCGGGTTGACGCCGCTGCTGCTGTTCACGTCCGCACTCGGCATGTTCGCGAGGGTCGTCACCAGCCCCGCGCTGTACTGTAGGACG
>JBGQHA010000053.1:0-10555 GCA_041497735.1 Dehalococcoidia bacterium
ATGCTGGTCTTCCAGCGGCTGGAGCCGGGCTTCGCCGATGCGCTCTGAGCGCGACGTCGCCGTCGAGGTCGATCAGCTCTCCAAGCGCTACTTCCTGCGCGGCGGCCGCGCGCAGGAGCTGAAGGCGATGGTCCTCAACCTGCCCGGCCTGCTCACGAACGGCCGCCGCGCGGGACACGAGTTCTGGGCGCTGCGCGACATCTCGTTCACGCTGCGACGGGGCGAGTGCCTGGGCGTCGCCGGGCCGAACGGCTCCGGCAAGAGCACGCTCCTGCGCGTGCTGGCGGGCATCACGAAGCCTACGTCCGGCAGATTGGAACTCCACGGCCGCGTATCGGCGCTGCTGGAGCTGGGCGCGGGCTTCCATCCGCAGATCACCGGGCGTGAGAACGCGCTGCTGAACGCCGTGCTGCTCGGGCTGAGCATGCGCCAAGCGCGCGAAGTGCTGCCGGAGATCATCGAGTTCTCGGAGCTGGGCGAGTTCATCGACCAGCCGATGCGGACGTACTCGTCGGGCATGTACGTGCGGCTCGGGTTCGCCGTCGCCGTGTACGTGAATCCGGAGATCCTGCTCGTCGACGAAGTGCTCGCCGTGGGCGACGCCGAGTTTCAGAGCAAGTGCTTCGGCCACATGGATAAGCTGCGGCAAGCGGGCGTGACGGTGGTGTTCGCGTCGCATGATCTACCCGCGCTGCAGCGCTACACTGACCGCGTCATGCTCTTAGAACATGGAAGGCCGGTGCTGGAAGGCAAGCCGGCTGAAGTGCTGCACCAGTACCTGGTGCGCGTCTTCGGGCCGACGGCGAAGGCGGCGAGTCGATGATCGTCCGCCTCGATTTCGGCGGCGAGGCGCAGCGCGGGCGTTGCATGCGCGTCGCCGAGCGCGCGGCGCCGGGCGTGCGCATCGTTGCGAAGCTGAGCGCAAAGCTGCCGTTTCGTTCGAACAGCGTCGATGAGATCTTCCTCGACCACACGCTCGCCCACGCCGAGAACTTTCCGGGCATCATGGAGGAGCTCTGGCGCGTGAGCAAACCGGGCACGCTGGTGCACGTCCGGCTGCCGCACGCATCGTCATCGTGGGCGATCAGCCGCGACCCGAAGCACGGCGCGCACTACACGCTGGAGACGTTTAACTACTTCGACCCCAGGTTCAAGAACCCGAAGTGCGCCAGCCCCGCCTCGTTCCAGGTGGAGCATGCGCGCCTGTATCTCACCGGCGCGCGCAAGAACGCGCGCGGCCTGGCGCTCGCCCGCGGCGCGCTCGGCGGCATCATCGAGGGACTGGTGAACCAGGACCGCGGGATGCAGTACCGTTGGGAGCGCTGGTTCGCGCCGTTCGTCGGCGGGTTCGAGGAGTTCTATGTCGTCCTCAGCGCCGTCAAGCAGCCCTCCTTCGGCTAAGCCCGCGTTCGACCTCGCCTACTCGATCGACGATGTCGTACTCGATCCGCATCGCGACGGACAGTTCCTGTATAAGCGCCTCGACGATGTTATGCCGCGCGAAGGAGCGGCGGGCGGCCGCACGCTCGACGTTGCCTGCGGTGTGGGCAACGTCGCCGCAGCGATCGCGGCGCGAGGTACGGCGACCTGGGGCCTCGAGCCGTCGCCAGAGATGCTCGGCCTGGCGCGCTGGGTGCACCCCGAGACGACGGCCGCGTTCGTACGAGGGTTGGCTGAGACGCTGCCGTTTCGCAGCGAAAGCTTCGACCGCGTCATCTGCCAGGGCTCGCTCGATCATTTCGTGGAGCCGGGCGATTTCATGCGTGAGGCCGCGCGCGTGCTACGGCCGCACGGCTGCGTTGTGATCGCGCTGGCGAACTACGAGAGCCTATCGTGCCGCCTGGGGCGCCGGCTTGGCCGCGGGCGGCCCCTGCCCGACCGGCCCTACTGGCAGTCTCCGCCCGACCACAACCACAAAGGCGACCCGGCGTTCGTTCGGGCGCTGGGCGGACGCGAGCTGCGCCTCGAGCGCTGCTACGGCGTATCGATGCTGTGGGGGCTACAGCGCGGAGGCTGGTCGTGGGGCAAATGGCTCGACAAGCGGCCGAAGCGCTTCGCCGACGGGCTGCTCGGCGCTCTCGATGCGCTCGCGTACCGGATGCCGTCGCAAGCGGATATGATCATCTCGGTCTGGAGCAAACGATGACGGCAGAACATTCGCGGCAAGGGCTCTGGGACGAGCTGCGCGGCGTGTACCACACGTACGACGCGAACAGCTACGGCAAGCCGATCCCGAAGGAGCCCTGGAGCGATCGCATGCGCGGCGAAGGCGAGCAGTTCGCCCGGGTGCTCTTCGGCATGCCGACGCTGGCCGTCATGATGTTTCGTCTGCGCAACTGGCTCGTCGCGCACGATGTGCCGCTGCTGCCTTACGTCTGCGAGCTCATCGCGACCGGCACCTGGCGCGTGACCATCGGCCGGCCCGTCGAGATTGGCCCGGCGCTGGTGATCCCCCACGGCCACGTGGTAATAGACGGCGTGGTGAAGATCGGCAGCGACTGCGTGATCAACCCCTGGGTGACGATCGGGCTGAGCGGCAGCCGCCGCTGGGGCTTCGACCAGCGCGGCCCGATCATCGGCGACCGCGTTCACGTCGGCACCGGCGCGAAGGTGCTCGGGCCGATTACGGTTGGCGACGACGTGCGCATCGGCGCGAACGCCGTCGTGATCGATGACGTCCCGTCCGGCGCGACGGTCGTTGGCGCGCCGGCGCGCGTCGTACGAGACAAGCCTCCGGAGTGGCCGCGATGATCGCTGACGTCGAGATCAAGAAGCTGGTGACCCACGCGGACGAGCGCGGCTTCTTCCGCGAGATCGCCCGCAACACGGAGCAAATCGTCGCCGAGGGCTGGGCACAGGCGAGCCACTCGCTGATGCATCCCGGCGTGGCGAAGGCGTGGCACGTCCACCGCACGCAGATCGATTGGTGGTACGTGCCCGTCGGCGACCTCAAGGTCGCCCTCTACGACACGCGCGACGGCTCGCCGACGAAGGGCGAGCTGCAGGAGCTGTTCCTCGGCGAGCACTACGAAGCGCAGCTCCTGAAAATCCCGCCCGGCGTCGCGCACGGCTGCCGCTCGATCGGCGGGACGGCGCACCTGATCTACTTCACGTCCAAGATCTACGATCCGGAGGGCGAAGAGTTGCGCCTGCCGCACGACGACCCATCGATTGGCTACGACTGGACCGCTGGCCCGCCGATCAGATAGACGCTGGTTGCTAGTCTCTGGTCGCAAGTCGGCGACAAGTGGCGAAGACTTCATAGGGACAGAGCTTTACCCGAGTACGCCTGTACGTAGATACAAGGGTACGCCTGGCGGTGTGCCCGTGCAATGGAAGGTGGCAGAAGCGGGACGGCTCGCGCTAGGCGCGCAGACGCGAGCGACACTAAGACCCCCGCCCATAACCGGCGGGGGTCTTGTTGGTCGATTCGCGGATGATCTTCCCTATGGCTATTGGCTTGCTGCCGTCGAAAACGCTTTGTTCACGTAGTTGAACTGTCCGGTTCCGCCGTCGGCGTCCTGGAAGGTGACTGTGCTGGCGTCGATTCTTGTCAGCGTTGAGCGACTCGCCTTGAATGGAACAAGGTACTTCTGCGGATCGAGGGAAGTCCGGCCCTCTGCACAAGGGTCTTTCACGCCCTGCCACACAACGATGACCCCTTGCTGACTGTCCGTCTTCGAAACTCCAAACCACAACGAGTACGGCACTCCATCGCTACCGACAGCTCCGGCTTCATTGAGGAGAGTAATTTCGTCGAAGATCGGAGAGGATGGCGGCTGATGGATCAGGCCGGTGAAAACCTGCGTCTTCATGGTGCTTGTATCGATAGGACAGGACTGACGAGTAGGGACAGGTGTCGTGTTCGAATCCTTAGGAGCGTGGGCTACCGCTTGGACTGTCGCATCGGTGCGCGCTTGGGCCGTCTCCAACGCCTGCTTCTCTGCGGGTTCCTTGCTATTGCCACCACCTATCGCTCCCGCAACTACGAGCCCGATGAATATTCCGCCGATGGCTAGACCGACTGCCAACGCTAACAAGACTGTTCGTCGCATGGCATTTCCTCCCAAACGCTATTTGATGTTGGGCGCATAGTCGAGTGAACTTTGCGAAACTCCGTTGAGAGCCAGGTTGTACCAAAAGGCGTTCCACGCCAGCGTGGGAGCATACCAGCCGCTAGGATTACTACAGTAGTCCGACGGCAGAGGGTCGCCATCCTTGCACGTAGTAAGTACTCCTTTGAAGTACATGTAGTATGACTTCCGAACCGAGATCCACGAATTCAGAGCACTGGCGAAGTATATCTCTGGAAGCGGATAGTCGAGTCCGGTGTAGGCAACATAGGCGACATCGGCCGCGCTCCAGCAACTGCCGTTCGCGGGATTTGGCACCCATGCGGTGCCGTAATCCAAGAGGATTGTCCGGTTGGAGTTTCCGTTGTAGCCGTCTATGAAAGACCGCGTAGGACTCTTAGGCGGCCCTGGGTTGGCGCAGTCCCAAGCCTGGCCACCGCCAGGCTGTTCCATGTCGTCAGCGGTGATCTGCCAGCTGGTTCCGTTGGACACCAGATAGTTTTGGACAGCCCGAACCGAATCTGCCCAGGCGCTACCAGCACCGGACGGAGTGCCTCCGCCGGACGGAATCTCATGGTAGTTGTTTGTACCTGCTACAAGATGCAGTCTTGGACAATTGCCAGTCCCCTGGTACCAGCCGTTGGAGTAGTTTTCTAGGTCGTAGATGATAACAAGATCAGAGACGAAGGGGTAGTTAGGAGCAAAGTAGATCGTTCCGTAAGTACCGCCTTGGTAGTCTGGCTGTCCGAAGTCGAGAATGACTAGGCTGTTCGTGCAGTGCGAATTGTCTAACGGCCCATCCACGTTATGCGCCCACGTGTACCAGTCGTTGCCGTTGACGTTGGTCACGTACCACGAATGGGAGTAGGGCGGCGGCGTAGTTTGGGCACCGAGTGCAGACCGAGTGGAAATCAGAAGCGATACCGCTACCACAACGGCGGCAGTTGAGATCGCCACCAACGAGAAGACCGTGCCGTGCCTGAGTAACTTCATCATCTGCCCCTCCAACTTGCGGCGGAGGATACGTCCTTGTGTGAGCACTCGACTCACGAAGCAGACGTTAGGGGCGAAGGCCCCCCGCCCCTACCACCAAGCGGCACCAACCCTACCAGGGAAGTTCGGAAATATCAATGCCGCACGGCTGCAAAGGCGCTACCACCACGCCCACCACGGCGGCCGATATCGCCGGAGGCTCATACACGTTCTCTCGGCCCGTGCTAATACTTCTAAAGAGGGCCGAATCCAAGGCCGGTAACAGCGAGGCAGAGAAGCTCCCTCCGGCCCAATGAATCCCACGACATTGCGGGCACGTCGTCCCTTCGAGAGCGCGAGGTTCCTCCACCTGAGGCGGACACGTCGCTGCGCGCGGAATGACAGCAACAGATCCGACGCTTGATTCTTGCCCCGCTCGCGAGACTTTCGCTATTATGTTAACTGGCTGCGAGCGGAGCACGTCCGGCATCCTCCCGCCACCAGCCGCCGGGCCTCTACTTAAGCCGAGGCCGCGCTGCAGCCGTCACCCGCAAAGACCTCGGCATTTCCTTTGTCCAACCGGGATCCAGGAAGGGAACTGATCGGCAAGGGATGCGTAGGGGCGTTCACTTGAACGCCCCTGCGCTTTTCGGAACGACGCGGGAGCCCTAAAGGGCTCCCCTACTTCCCTTCCTTTCGGACGACCGCGATCTCTTGGTCGATTTTCTTGTTTCTTGTTCCTTGTTCCTTCATACTCGCAAGAGCCATGGCACAGGTCGAAACGCTGCGCGGGCCGGTCGATACGTCACAGCTCGGCTTCACACTCATGCACGAGCACATCTTCGTGCGCAGCGAGGGCGTAACCGAGAACTTTCCCTCGGTCTGGGACGAAGAGGAGCGCATCGCCGATGCGCGCCGGCGGCTACAGGAGCTGGCCGACGCGGGCGTGCGCACGTTCGTCGACCTCACAGTGCACGGCACGGGACGCGACGTGCCGCTCATGCAGAAGACCGTCGGCGACATCCCGCTGAGCGTCATCGTCGCGACCGGGCTCTACACCTACGACGAAGTGCCCCGCCACTTCCAGATGCGCGACGAGAACTACATGGCAGGCCTCTTCGTCGGCGACATCACGGACGGGATCCAGAACACGAAGGTGAAGGCGGCCATCCTGAAGTGCGCAACCGATCAGCAAGGCGTGACCGCCGGCGTCGAGAAGGTGCTGCGCGCCGTCGCGCGGGCGCACCGGCAGACCGGCGTTCCGATCTCGACGCACACCCACGCGCCCACCAAGCGCGGGCTCGAGCAGCAGAACATCTTCGAGCAGGAGGGCGTCGATCTCGGCCGCGTGGTCATCGGCCACAGCGGCGACTCGGAGGACCTCGACTACCTCCAGCAGCTGATGAAGCGCGGATCGTACATCGGGATGGACCGCTTCGGCATCGATATCTACCTGCCGACCGACAAGCGCGTCGCCGTGATCGCCAAGCTCTGCGAGCTCGGCTACGCCGGGCAGATCGTGCTCAGCCACGACGCGTCGTGCTACATGGACTGGTTCCCGATGGACGTCATCCGCCAGACCGTGCCGAACTGGCACTTCCTGCACATCAGCAAGGACGTGCTGCCCGCGCTGCGACAGGCCGGCGTGAGCGACGAACAGATCGATCTGATGGTGCGCGACAACCCGCGCCGCATCTTCGAGCGCCAGGGCGCGTACTAGCCTCACTACCGCAACTGCAGCGCCGGCTGACACCATGGTCACTTGGTGCGCGCGACATCAGCCCGCACCGAAGTTCTCGTTGTTGTCAACACCCGAGTAGATTCAGGAGATTGTTCAAACTAGTCTGAAACAGAGTATTGACAGGCGTCGGACGTCGGGCTTATGCTTGGCCTTGACTGTAGGTGGTAAGACTTCACGCTCGGCGAAGCCGCGCCTAATCGCTCCCGAGGAGTATCGACGCCCCGAGAGCCCTGGCAGGGAGGCTCGAAATGAAGAAGAAGACCATTCTTCTTACCACAATCTTTTCCGTATTGGGGCTCGTCGCTATTATTGCAGTTCAAGCTCACGGAAGGGCGCAAGATAGCAGTTCTGAAGCTACCACTATCGCTGGCATTGTCCTCGACGACAAGACCGGTGCCCCGATTCCGGGAGCCCAGCTAACAATCGCGCCCGGGCTCATCAACACATCAGTTGCGACAATCCCAGTGGTCGAGACGACTATTGCGCCGGGGAGCGTTATCGCCACGGCGGACGCAGACGGAAACTTCTCGGTTCAACTCGACGACTGGGCTGCTGTTCCCAAGGAGTCTGTTCCTGCGGGCCTACGACCCGGCATGGTACCTGATACTGGCAGGGTCACGATCACAGCGGCAGCCCCTGGGTATGGTCTGTGGACAACAAAGAATCAGGACGTCTACCGCGGCACGGCCGTGCACCTTGAGGTCCGGCTTTCGTCGACTGCTGTCTCTATCGACGACAGTTGCGTGCCTCAAGCAATCGCTGCCATAAAGCCGGAGTGCCAGTCGAGTATTGCGCCTAGCCCGAGTGCGTCCCCCACCACGACCGAGGCGGGTTTCGGCAGCGCAGCTTCCTGTTCTGGCTATTCCTCAAATTCGGCACCGCCGCCGACGATACGCATCAGGTACGTGACAGGCGACGACAACATTTGGGTCAGAGACTTTAGGACGTACGTTAAGGAAGTCTTGCCTCGGGAGTGGTCAGCTGGCTGGAATATGGAGTCGTTGCAGGCAGGAGCCATGGCGGTTCGAGACTTTGGCTGGTACTACGTCAACACCGGCCCGGCCGGCTGGAAGAACGGGCAATGCTACGACATTACTTCTTCCACCCTATATCAATTGTGGGGCCCGGGAGGCACGAACAGCAGAACTGACGAGGCGGTGGACTCTGTCTGGTTTGCCGGGCGGTTGACACGAGCCATCCCCGGAGCCGTCTTTCCGGCCTACTACAAGGCGGGATTCTCGTCCGACGCATGCGGACAAGAATACTATCCCACGCCGTGGCCTGGGAACGACATGTCGCAGTGGGGGTCGCAGGCTTGTGCCCTGGACGGGCAGATGTGGAACGGGATCCTTCGCCGCTATTACTTCTACACCAGTAGCGGCCCTTGCGTGGGGCCCCCCAACATTTGTCAACCGACGCACGTCCATATTCTTGATGACTCGCCGGGGGCCACGGACTACTACACAACTAGCGATGGATCTCATCTTAACGTGTACGCGCTAGCTCGAGATGGAAGCGTATACGAGAAATACTACCGCGCAACGACAGGAAGCTGGAGTGGCTGGCAATGGCTTCAAGGAACCTGCACCAGCGGCGTCGGTACCCTTAGCTCTAGCAGCACTCAGCTTTGGATCTTCTGTCGGGGTGCCGACACTCTCGGGTTCATCTGGGGACGGCGTTTCGACGGCAGCTCATGGCAACCATGGACTAACCTCGGTGCGGGAGGCGGGTTCCAGAGCGGCCCTGCAGTGACGGAGTACTACCAGTCAGGCGATGCGTACCATCTCAATGTCTACGCCCTCGGCTGGGACGGCAACATCTATGAAGATTGGTATCATACGGTAAACAACACATGGAGTGGATGGCACTCGATCTCCAGCCCGGCAGGTGGCTGCACAAGCGCGCCGGGAACGGATTGGCGAAACTCCAGTGAGCTGTACGTCTTCTGCCGAGGAACAAACGGGGCGATCTGGTACACGAAATGGAACGGCTCTGTTTGGGCGGCCTGGACGAGCCTGGGCGGTAGCTGGATCTCAAGTCCCGGCGCGACTGACTACTACCAGTCCGGAGACACTTGGCATCTGAACGTCTACGGGAACGGGGAGCTTGGAGACATCTGGGAGAACTACCGCAACACGACCGCCTGGAGCGGCTGGCATTCGCTACAGGGGGTATGCCAGAGCGGCGCCGGAGCCTCGAACCTGCCAGGCACGTCGTACCTGTATGTCTTCTGCAGATGGGACCCAGAGACCTCCTACGGCGTCTGGGACGGTGGTATCTACTACCGCCGGTGGACAGGGTCGGCTTGGGGAAGCTGGACGAGCTTAGGTCGCCCCTAATAGAACGATGAGGTCGCCCCTCCCCTTCATTTTCATCGCATCCCTCGCGTCGCTCTTGTTAGTCAGCGCGTGCAGAGAGGCGACCAAGAACGGCCCAACGCGAGTGCCCACGCAGGTTGGCTCGCCGACCACGCCGCCGAAGAGTCCAACCATGCCGCCACCAACCGCTACAGTTTCGGCTGGCAGTCCTATGCCGTCGACCCCAATCGGCAGTGCAAGAATCACCATGACCCTTGACGGGCCAGTCCAGGCTGCGCCAGGGGAAAGCGTACAATATCGCCTTCACTACGAAGTGACACCTTCCCAAGGGACAGGCATCGTCCTGACGTGGTCCGATGGCAGTCTGCAGTATCTTTCGTCGCATTTCGCGTCGGGCACCGGTCAGCTGATGGAGGAGGAGAAGTCTGGCGATTTCGCGCACGTGCGGTGGAACTTAGCGGGCGGAAGCGGCGAACTCGACCTTGACTTGCAGATCCCCGAAGGGCATGGCGCTGGTGAATTCACGGTCTACGCCTATGAGCCTGGCACCGGCGCAGCCCAGTCCAACGTCGTGAGGACAGCGATCATTCCCTAACGTTGGATTATTGCCGCCGCCCACCCGCCAGCGGGTTATAGTGCGCCCCAGAACCGACATCCCTGCCGCGGTAGCGGCGCGCGTACTAGCCGCGGCCGGCGGCGCGCGCGACCGGATCGACCGGGCGGCGCTCCCGCGGGTGCTGCTCGCGCAGGCGGTCCTGCTTCGCCGAGTCGAGATCGGCCAGCGCGCCCGCGAGGAGCTGCTGGGCCGTCATCGCGTCTTCCGGGAAGCACGCGATAGCGACGCTGAGCGTCACGGGCTCTGCTGCATCTCCAGCGCCGCCGAACGCGGAGACGTGCCCCAGGCTTGCGAGGAGCCTCGTCGTCGTCGTGACCGCGGTTGCGCGATTCGTCTCCGGCAGCAGCACCGCGAAGTCGTCGTCCTTGAGGCGCGCAACGAGCTCGGGCGGCGACACTGTCTCGGCCAGCGTCGTCGCGACGGCCCGCAGCAGCCGGTCGCCCATCGATTGCCCATACGTCTGGTTGAACTTGCCGAAGTCATCAATGTCTAGCGTGACGAGCGACAGCGCGCGGCCGTAGCGGCCGGCGCGGGCGATCTCGCTCTCGAGCGAGTGCAGCAGGTGCCGGCGGTTGTACACCCACGTGACGGGATCGACGTCGCTGAAGCGCACGGCCTCATCGCGCACGACAAGGTCGCGCAGCGCCAGCGTCAGGTGGCCGACGAGCAGCTCCAGCGCTTCGATGTCGATCTCGTCGCGGTCGAACGCGAAGACGACCATGCCGAGCGGCTCGTTCTCGACGACCATCGGCACGAGCGCGAGGCGTTTGAGGCGCAGCTTCTCCTCCGCCGGCCTCCACTGCTCGGAATCGAGCACGCCCTCCATGAGCACGCC
>JBGQHA010000054.1:0-10281 GCA_041497735.1 Dehalococcoidia bacterium
CCCTCCCCTACGACCAGATGTGGGAGGACGACCGGATCTGGGTGCCGCACGTCCTCGCCGGCCGCAGGATCTGCGGCTCGTTCCGCTTCAGCGCCGGCTACGAGAAGATGCTGGAGCATGAGCTCACGTTTGAAGAGTGAAACTACCTAACTCGGAACGCGCTATCATCTCGGCGGAGAAGCTCCGCGACTACCTTCTTTCGCCTTCGCATCCGATCGGCCGTTCGAAGGCCTTGTTCTTTGAACGGCTTGGCTATACTAGATCCAACTGGTTCCGGCTTGAGGCGGATCTTCGCGCTCAGCATCTGAGCCACGACGCAGAAGAGGTGGAATCGACAACGTTCGGCAGGATATTCGTGATACTGGCTCAACTGGCAGGACCATCATCAAGCCAGAGCGTCCAGTCTGTGTGGATGATACGTAGCGGCGAACAAGACCCTCGATTCGTGACGGCCTATCCGGGAGGCAGTTGATGAGATTCAAGACGCTTGAGTGTGTTGTCCTGGCCAGGGACGTGCCAGAGCACGGCCTTCAGAAGGGTGACGTGGGCGCTGTCGTGGAGACGATGGCACCCGACGGGCTGGAAGTCGAGTTTGTGGCCGCCTCTGGCGAAACAATCGCGCTCCTCACGCTCTCCGAGCGCGACGTCCGTCACGCCGGCAAGGACGACATCCTCGCTGCGCGCCCCGCCAAGTCGGCCTAGTCTCTGTGCCTCCCAGGAAGCGCCTTTCCCATCTCGACCGGACAGGACGAGCGCGCATGGTCGACGTTTCGGCGAAGAAGGACACGAAGCGCGAGGCGATCGCCCGCGGCTCGATCCGGATGCAGGCGGCGACGCTGCGGCTCATTCTGGCAGGAGACGTCAAGAAGGGCGATGTCATCGCGACGGCGCGGCTGGCAGGCATCATGGCCGCCAAGCGCACTCACGAGCTGATCCCGCTCTGTCACCCGCTCTCGCTCAACCACATCGACGTCGAGCTTAAGCCCGATCGCAAGGCCAGTTCTCTCGAGATCGAAGCGGTCGTGCGCACGACGGCGAAGACAGGCGTGGAGATGGAGGCGTTGACGGCTGTGGCCGTGGCCGCCCTTACCGTCTACGACATGTGCAAGGCGGTCGACCGCGGCATGCGCATCGAAGCCATACGCCTGGCGCGCAAGCGCGGCGGCAAGAGCGGCGATATCCTCCTCGAATAGTCTATTGGCCCGTGTCAGGCGGAACGTCCGTTGGTATCTCCTCAACCGGCGTGTCTGTCGGGACGATCTCTTCCGGCGTCGGCGTGTCGGCGGGCGCTTCTTCGACCGGTGTGTCTGTCGGCACGTCGACGGGCTGCTCGACGGTCGGTTCGCCGGGCGGCGTGTCGACAGGGGCGACGTTCGGCGGCTGTGAGCTGTCCGCGACATCGCTGGAAACTGGCAGCGCCGCTGTCGGCTGCCTGGTCGAAAGCGACCCGCCGCTGCCGGAGCCCATCGCCGCCGCGAGAATCGCCGCAAAGAGCGCAAGGGCACAGCCGGCGCCGATCCCCGTCACCCAAACGCGACGCCACGAGCCCGGCGGGCCGAGGTAGCGACGCCAGGGCCGCTGGGGTGGCCGCGGCGTGTTCGGCCTAACGCCCACTGCCCTGCTCCGCTCGCTCCATCAGCTGCTCCGTGATGCGGCTCAGCGCCTCGTACGCCAGCACGACGTAATCGCGCGGGTGTAGCTCATCCAGCTTCGTCAGCTTCTCATCGCGCGCCTGCACCGGGTCCGCGATCTCGTCCGAGAAGTTGATGCTCATCTCGAGCTCGTAGAGCTCGCCGTCCTCGCAGACGACGATGCAGCCCCTGATCCGGCTTTCGTCCGCTTGCGCCTCCACCTCGATGGCGTTGGTGAAGAAGGCGCCGGGGAATGATGGGAAGGGACGGAGCTGCTTCGCCGCCTCGTGGAGCATCTGGCGAAGCTGAAGTGCCGTGCGTTCAAGGAGCAGGTCCGCCTGGGCCTTGCGGGCCATCGCGTCGCCTTCTGACATCGTCACCGGATCGATTATATCGGCCGGTTCCTCCTGCGGACACGCTCCTCTTGACAAGAACACCCGTTCTAGCTATTGTTTCCCGTGAAACATCTGTTCTAAGGAGCTACTGGACATGCCTCAGGTCACCTTTGAAGAGATCGAATGCAGGAGCGCGCTCAACCGCGTCAGCATCCCGTCGATGCCTTCGTTGCGGTGGAGCCTGAACCCCTACCGGGGCTGCCAGCACGCCTGTGTGTATTGCTTCGCGCGCGGGAACCACGAGTTCCTCGGCTACGACAGCGGGCGCGACTTCGAGCAGCGCATCGTCGTGAAGACCAACCTCGTGCCGCTGCTGCGCCGGGAGCTGGCGCGGCCGGGCCGGAAGCGCGAGCAGGTCACGATCGGTACGGCCTGCGACCCGTACCAGCAAGCCGAGCTGAAGTACGGCCTCACGCGCGGCGCGTTGCAGGCGTTTCGCGACTTCGCGAGCCCCTGTTCGCTGATCACGAAGTCGGCGAGCATCACGCGCGACCTTGCGCTGCTCGGCGAAGTCTCCGCGGTCGCCGAATGCACGGTGCTGTTCTCGATACCAACACTGCGCGAGGAAGTCTGGCGGCATATCGAGCCGGAGACGGCGAAGCCGCTGCAACGGCTCGAGGCGATGGCGAAGCTAGCCGGCGCCGGTGTGCGCTGCGGCGTCATGCTGGCGCCGATCATCCCCGGCCTCACGGACGATCAGGAGAACCTCGAGGCCGTGATGCGGGCCGCGCGCGAGCACGGCGCATCGTTCGTCGGCGATAACGTGCTGTATCTGAAGCCCGGCACGAAGGAGTGGTTCATGCCCTTCCTGCGCGAGACATACCCGCATCTGCTCCCCCAGTACGAGCGCTTCTACAAGGGCGCCTACGCGCCGCGCAACTACACGGACGAGGTGCACGCCGCGGTGCAGCGCCTGCGCGAGCTTGCCGGCATGACGGAGCGCCGCGACGAACGCCGGCGCGACCCTGTGGGCCAGATCAAGATGGCGATCTAGCGCACCGCGCTCTTGTCATTCCGAGCGCATCCTGTTGTCGGGGATTGTTGACTTGACGAGGAGTCCAATAAACTAGTCCCAAGCAGCGAAGATGGCATTTCGGGCGACCCAGAATTGCTAACGTGGATCGCTGTTGGAATTAGTATAAGTGTCATGTTAGCGCTCAGCGCAGCGGTTATAACTATTGCCGTCGCAGTGTCAATCGCAGGCATAGCCGGCTTATGTGGGCTCGCTCGATATTGGTGGCAGGCAACGGAGCCTGGCCGAACGTATGACATGACTCTTACGGCGCTTGGTGCTCAAAGCCAGCCGCGAAAGACGGTCGACGCCCGGAAAGATCAGCACAAATTGATCGAGCTGCCTGTTGGCATACGAGCCAAGAAACCTGTTGTTACCTCAACGCATTCTTTTCCTCTCGTGACTAGGCACCTAAGCCCGAGGCTAAATCGCATCTATAAATGGCAATATGCGCCGACCGAACTGGTATCAGTATGCCGCATTTGGGACGCGGAACTGGAAAATCAACGCTCAATCAGCAAGCAAGCCGGGAATCCCTTTGGTGGGGGACCAGATCGCTTTAGTGCGAGGGCAAACGGTAATGGCGGGTGGATTGCCGAATACGAATTGAAAGAAGCAGCTATTCAGGTTTCGTTTCACTATCGCGTCATTATCGAAATGCACGATATGGAGATATGGCGTGGTTTCCTTCAGTTCACGGCGACCGGAAAAGCTGGCAGAATAAGTCACACATATCGAAGCGTCACGCTGTGGCCATGACAGCCCTCATGGCTAAGCCGCATGGTGATCAGTGCAAAGAGATTCCTCGGTTACGCTCGGAATGACGAAGAGGCTCTACCCGGAATGACGGCGCCCTAAGCGCACGATAGAATCGTCATGTGCACCACCTCCACATCACTCACGCGATAGGCCGGACGCCGCTGGTCGAGCTGCGCCACTGCAGTCCGAAGCCGGACGTCCATCTGTTCGCCAAGCTGGAGGGCTGGAACCCGACCGGCAGCGTCAAGGACCGCATCGTCCGCGAGATGCTCTTCGCCGCCCAGCGCGACATCGGCATCCAGCCCGGCGACACCGTGATCGAGGCGTCGACGGGCAACACCGGCATCGCACTGGCGATGGTCGGCCGCGCGCTCGGCTATGGGGTGCGCATCGTGATGCCGGAGAACGTGTACCCGGAGATCCCGCGGGCGATCGCCGTGTATGGCGCCGAGGTGGAGTGGGTGCCGGGCGATCAGGGCGTCCGACGCGCCATCGAGGTCGCCCGCGCGCGCGCCGAGCGCGAGGGCTGGCTCTTCCTCGATCAGTTCGGCAATGAGAACAACGCGCGCGCCCACTACGAAACGACGGGCGCCGAGCTGCTCGCGGACCTCCCGCAGATCGATGTCTTCGTTGCGGGCCTCGGCACCGGCGGCACGGTGATGGGCGCCGGTCGGCGGCTGAAGGAGGCGAACCCGCGCACGCGGGTCATCGCCGTCGAGCCGCACCCCGGCAATCAGCTCCAGGGCCTCAAGAGCCTCGCCGACGGCTTCATCCCGCCCATCCTCGACCTCAACTTCCTCGACGGCAAGATCCTCGTGCGCAGCGGCCACGCCTTCCGCGCTGCCGCCGAAGTGATGCGGCGCGAGGCGATCTTCGCCGGCGTCTCTTCGGGGGCGGTGCTGCATGCGGGCCTGAAGGTTGCGCGGCGGCTGGAGCGGGGCAACATCGTGCTCCTCTTTGCCGACAACGGCTGGAAGTACCTGGGTACGAACCTCTGGAACGCCGCGCCCGAGACGAGCGAGGAGGAGGAGCTGGACGATACGATCTGGTGGTGAGAGAACGCCGGGTTTGACACTAGGCCCCAGCTACGCTGCAATGCTAGCGATGGTTGCGCAAGAGATGGAACCGCAGGTAGTCGACCGGTCGCTCATCGGCAGGCTGGAGCTTGCCGGCAAGGATGTGCCGTACGTCGACCTGATCGACTGGCCATTCCTCGGCACAAAGCTCGTGGCCGACAGCACGGAGTACACCTATACCCGGAGTTTCCCCATCTTCGGCCACTCGGCCGTGATGCCGGAGGCCGTCGATGCGCTCAAGGCGCAGGGGAAGAGCATCCTGATTGTGGAGCGCCCCGAGCGGTATTACGTCTACACAGCCTGAGCGTGAACGCTCCGCGCCAGAAGCGCCCCCGAAAGCAGAACCCACCCCACGTCAAGCTCTTCCGCGCCGGCTGCGCCACCTGCGGCCGCGTCTACGAGGGCAACTTCCCGATGTGGGTGCGCATCGGGGACTTTCCCTGCATCTGCGGCGCTCGGGTCCTCGCGCCGCTCGTGCTCGACGACAACGGCGAGCCATGGCAGATGGACTAGCCGAGAGGCGGCCGGTGCTAGAATAGGGCAGCTATCCCAAGCAAGGAGTACCTCGTGGCGAAGTACATCTTTCTCAGCACACTCACGGACGATGGGCGCAGGACGATCAAGGCGCGGCCGGAGCGCATCCAGGAGGTCAACAAGGAGATCGAAGCGATGGGTGCGAAGGTGATCGATCAGTATGCCACCCTCGGACCGTACGACTTCATCTCGATCATCGAGGCGCTAAACAACGAAGCGGTCGCGCGCATCTCCGTCGAGCTCGGTGCGCGCGGCACAGTCCAGATCATGAGCCTGCCCGCCATCCCCGTGCAGGACTTCATCGAGAGCCTGAAGAGCTGACTCGCCATGACGGTCGTCACCGTCTCCGGCCAGCCCGGCACGCGCACCCGCGACATCGGGCGGCTTGTCGCGGCGCGACTTGACATCGACTACGTCGACCAGGAGATCCTGGTGCAGGCGGCAAGCACCCTCGGCGTGCCCTTGGAGAGCGTCGTCCCGTTCGAAGAGCGAACCGCCAGCCTCGGCGAGCGGCTCTCGACGCTGCTCCGCCGCTTCCTCGAACGCTCCGCGGCGGCCGGCGCCGGCGATCCGCTCACCGGTGCGGGAAGCCTCGATGTCGTGCTCGGCAGGACCTACGCGGAAGCCGCGGCAGAGGCGACCCAGCGCGACGTTTCGCAGCAGCAATACGTCGTCACCCTCACCGGCGTGATCAAGGGCCTGGCGAAACAAGACAACGTGCTCATCATCGGGCGGGGCAGCCAGGTGATCCTGAAGGACTGGCCCAACGCGTTCCACGTCCTCCTCGTGGCGCCGCCCGACCAACAGATCGCAACGCTCATGGAACGCGAACAGGTCTCGCGGGACGAGGCGACGAAGCGCACGCATGACAGCGCGAAGGGCCGCGCGAGCTTCCACCAGACGTTCTTCAACGTCCAGGTCGACAACCCCGCGCTCTACCACCTCGCGCTGAACACTGCGCACGTCTCGCCCGAAGAGGCGGCCGCGATCATCGCGGACGTCGCGCAGCGGCTGCAGAAGCAGCACACCGGATAGCCCGCGACGCCATCGATGCTGGTCGCCGCAGTCATCATCGCGGGCAGCTACGTTGCGGGCGCCGTGCCGATCGCGTATCTCACCGGTCGCGCGCTGCGCGGCATCGACCTGCGGCGCTACGGCAGCGGCAACATCGGCCCATCGAATCTCTGGCAGAACGTTTCGAAGCGCGCCGTCGTTCCCGTCGGCCTGGCCGAGATCGGCCAGGGGCTGCTGGGCATCCTCGTGGCCAAGGCTGCGGGCCAGGGGCTCGGCGTGCAGGTCGCGGCGGGGCTGGCCGCGCTGCTGGGCCACAACTGGTCGCCGTTCATCGGCTTCTACGGCGGCCGCGGCGTCGCCCACGCGATCGGGTTCATGTTGGTGCTCTCATGGCCCGGCCTCGGCGCGTTCATCGGCCTCTCGCTGCTGGGCGTCGTGCTGCGCGCGGTGCCGCAGCTCGTCGGGCTCGGCATCCTGGCGGCGCCGTTCGCCGCGCTCGCGGCCGGCCAATCGAGAGCGATCGTGGGCGGCCTCGCCGGCATGGCTGCGCTCGTCTTCGCGAAGCGCCTGCTTGGCAACAGGCCGGCGCCGCCGCACAGCAGCGTGCTGCTCAGCCGTTTGCTTTACGACCGCGACACGCGCGAGCGCGAGCGCTGGGTGCGCGGCGAGCGGCCGGAGTGATGATCCTCACATTACGGAGATAGGCGATTCGGACCGCGGTACAAGTAAGTTACTTCTCGGACAGTATTGGCACCGAGCAGCATCATTAGCATCCGGGTGAGTCCGAAACCGAAGCCCCCGTGAGGCGGGCATCCGAACTTGAAGAAGTCCAAGTAGTATTGGATCGGTTCGAGAGACAGACTGCTCTCTATAGCCTGTCTGCTCAATATGTCGTAACGGTGTTCCCGCTGCGCCCCAGTTGTGATTTCAACACCCTTCCAGATTAGGTCAAAGCTTCTTGTCAGACCTGGGTTAGCCGCGTGCCTCATATGGTAGAACGGCCTCGCAGAGGCCGGGTAGTCTGTGACGAATACGAACTCGTGCCGAAACGTCTCGTTAACGTATCTTGCCAGGGTCCGTTCGCCCTCCGGATCAAGATCCCCTTTCTGACGGGCGATTGTATGCCCGAGTCTCTCTAAAATGGAGTAAGCCTCAGCCATGGTAACCCTCGGAAAGGGAAGCGCTGGAACTATTACTTCCACACCAAACGCTTCTGAAATAGCATCTCCATACTTCTCTTTGACAGCGGTCAAGACGTAGTGGAGCCACTCCTCTTCGAAGCGCATCACGTCCTCATGGGATCTAACCCAAGAGATCTCCACATCAACGCTTGTAAACTCCGTATCGTGCCGGGAGGTGAATGATGGATTCGCTCGAAAGACGGGAGCAATCTCAAACACACGCTCAAAGCCCGCGGCCATAGCCATCTGTTTGAAGAACTGCGGAGATTGGGCCAGATACGCAGTTTGTCCAAAGTGATCTAGCTGAAAGAGCTCCCCTCCGGATTCGCTAGCGCTGCCCATGAGCTTCGGTGAATGAATTTCGATGAACTCATTCTCCAACCAGTATTGCCTCATAACATGCTCGATCCAGGTCTGAACTCGAAAGATCAGGAGGTTCGACGGACGGCGAAGGTCCAAGTACCTCCAATCGAGGCGATTATCAAGAGAGGAGTCCTCATCTATCGGTAGCTCAGGGAAGGCGGGACCGAGCACATTGATGGATTCTGTAAGGATTTCAAGTTGGCCGAGTTGAACTACGTCGTTGTGAACGACCATGCCGACAACCTCGATCGCAGACTCTCTTGTTAGTTCTTCAATTGATTTGGCCAGGCTGTCGTCGCCTTCTTCTCGCCTGTGCGTAACCTGGACCATCCCTGTCTGATCTCTAACAATGACGAACTGCACGTTCTTTTGATTCCTAACTGCATTAACCCAGCCATCTATCGCAACGGACTCCCCTAGATGAGCTCGAAGATCCTTGACAAGTGTTCTCTCCAAAGTGATTCCCTTCTAGGGCCGAATACTTCCACCAAGCAGCCTTGGACACGGAATAGTGTCTCGAACGTGGTCTACCCCGACCAACCAGCGCATGAAACGTTCAACTCCCATACCAAAGCCTGCGTGCTGCTCAACCGGCTGCTCTACGACCGCGACACGCGCGAGCGCGAGTGCTGGGTGCGCGGCGAGCGATCGCGCTAAGCCGGCCGCGCGAGCCAGACCATCTCCGGACTGGTACCGCTGAAGGGCGCACGGAAGTGGTCGCCGTAGAGCGCTTCGACCGCAAAGCCGGCGCGCGCGAGCAGCTGTTCCATCTCGAATCGATAGAAGTAGCGCAGCTTGAGCCCTCGATACACGCGCGAGCGCACGACGCCGCCCTCGTCGAGCTGCTCGTCGATAAACGAGCAGTCGAGCTCCTGCGTGGCCTGCTCGTAGCGCGCGCTCTCCCAATGTGCCCGCTCCGGCTTGTGGACGATGAGCTGCGCGTTAGTTCGGTTCGTCGTCAGCGCATTCGCGATGCGGATGATGTCCGGGTTGAAGACGGTAAGAGCGAAGCGCCCTTCGGAAAGCAGGTGCCGTCGAACGGAGAGCAGGCACGAGAGCTGGTCGTCGATAGTGAGGAGGTGCTGGAACGAGCGGAACGGGATCATGATCAAACCGAACCGCTCAGGCAGCTCGAAGTCGCGCATGTCGCCTTCCACCCATCGCGCGTTCGAGAGGCCGGCCGCCTTCTCTCGCGCGCGACCGAGCATGGCCGGCGAGCGGTCGAGGCCGACGAGCTGCACGCCGGCCTGCGCGATCGGGATCGAGATGCGCCCGGTACCGCAGGCGAGCTCGAGGACGGGATGGCCCGCCTCCTGCGCCTCGCGCGCGAGCGAGAGATAGAACTCGACGTCGCCCGGCACGCCCTGGGCGGTGGCGTCGTAGTGGGTCGGGTTGTAATACTCCGGCATCACTCCGCCTTGATGCCGTGCAGCTTGTCGTACTCGTCGCGCAGGACGCCCATCACGACAACGTCCCAGTAGCGGCCCATGGCGTAGTAGTTCTCACGCAACCGGCCCTCCTCGACGAAGCCGCACTTCCTGTAGCATGCCTGGGCCCGTTCGTTGAAGTCGAACGTATGTAGCCACACGCGGTTCAGGTTCATCTCGCCGAAGGCGAAGCGCAGCAGCGTTACGATGGCGTCCGTCCCATAGCCGTTCGACCAGTAGTCCTTGTCGCCGATCATGATCCCGAAGGCGGCCTTGCGGTCCTCGGGGTGCACCTGCATCAGGTTCGTGTTGCCGATGTGGACGCCATCTTTCGTTTCGATGGCGAAGAAGACGCCGTTCGAGAAGTCGTTTGGCGGCCGGTTGCGCACCCAACGCTCCTCTTCATCATGGGACATCGGATAGCGCATCGCGATCCAGCGCGTCACCTCCGGATCGTTGACCCAGGCGAAGTTTCGCTCCAGGTCTTCGACCTCGCCCGCGCGTAAACGCACCAGCTTCCCTTCAAGCATCGCTTCCTCCTCCTCCTCCTCCTCCTCCGTGCAGCGCTTCGAACTCATCGCGCAGGATCCCCATCGCGATCGTGTCGACGTAGCGGCCTTCTCGGTACGAGTTTTCCCGCAGCGTCCCTTCCACGACGAAGCCAACTTTCTTGTAGCAGGCTTGGGCACGCTCGTTGAAGTCGTAGACGTGCAGCCAGACGCGGTTGAGGTTCATCTCGTGGAAGCCGAAGCGCAGCAGGGTAACGATCGCGTCGCTGCCGTAGCCCTGGTCCCAGTATGCTTTCCCCCCGATGATGATGCCGAGGCCGGCGTTGCGGCTCTCCGCATCGATCTGGTGCAGGTTGATACCGCCGATATGCTCACCATCC
>JBGQHA010000055.1:0-10251 GCA_041497735.1 Dehalococcoidia bacterium
AGCGATCCAGCGCTGCCCGCACCTGGCTGAGCAACTCTGTGCCCATTCGGCGCCCGTTCGGGAATTGGTCGTCTCGATCCCAGCGCCACGCTGCGATCATCGCCAGCATCAAAACCCGGCACTCGCCAAGCAGGTCTCGATCAGCGTCCGGATAGTGCTCGCTCACCTCTTCGGGCACATGGGCGACATCGAACTCGACCGGCCCACGGCAACAAGTCTCCAAGTCTGCGAACAACAACCCGTTCTTCGTCCTGAGCAAATTGCCAGGGTGTGGCTCGCCGTGCAGCAGCTGCTCGGCCGCGCCCCGCTGACCGATCGCCCACCTCAGCTTTCGCAACGTGTTGCTCAGAAACTCCCGGTCCGCATCCCTGAGCTCCGGAGTGTGGGCGCGGTTGCCAACTAGCCTCTGCGCCTCCGCGACTCGATCCGTGAAGTGCGGCGCGGTAAAATCGATCCCCCGCATGCCAGCGTGCAGCCGCTCGAGCGCCTGCGCATACTCGGCTGGCGTGACGTCTCGAGGCGATACAGGCTCGTAGTAGGTCCATAACGTGACGACGAAGCCGTCACGCACGTAGACGCGCGGCTCCACCCGAGGCTCAAGCGCAGCCACGGGGCTATCGGTTTCTGCGAGCCGCCGAGCGACCTCGACTTCGAATTCTGCGCCTGCCTGATGCGCCACGTGCGCGACCCGAACAAGAACATCACAAGGCAGCAGGCGCACAGCGAGCCGGTTCGAGTCGTGAAGAACGACGGCGTCATCGACCCTCAGGTCAAGCGCTGAGGCACTCGACTTAGCCGCATCCACCGCAGACCGAACGTGTGACGTCTGCATCTTCGTATTACCCCTCGCTCATTCGCGCCGGAAAGTCTTCAAGCGTCGCCGGACGACTCAATCGACGACGTCGCAGGCTCGGCTTCGGCCGCAACCGAACCATCGTCTACCACGAGGATGGGCGGCCAGCCACTGCATCGCGTTGGGGGCCCAGGCACAGGGAACCATCAGGGTCGTGGACGTGACCACCCCTTCCGTGAGCGAGCGTGTTATCGCCGCGTTGGCGGCATGGCACATGCCAAAGTCGTCGGCGTTGATGATCAACAAGCGGGCGTCGGCGGGATAGCCGAGCAACCGGTTGGTATGACGCTGGGTGGGTTGGCTCATCGCTCCGTTCACGCCGGCTTCTAATCCGGCAGCAGCTCGGCTGACTTGAGGTCGGTGATCGCGGCGAGGGTGCGCTTCGAGATGGTGGTGAACAGCTCGACGCCGCGCTCGTTCGCATGGTCGAGCGATCCGAGCGAGATCACGGAATAGGCGAGCAGGAATAGCGCCGAGAGCCGGTAGTCATGCCAGCACTGCTGGAAGCTGTAATCCTTCACGCCGCGCTCGACGAGCGTGTCGTGGTAAAGCTTTACCAGATCGTGCTCGGTCGCCTTGCGCTCGGCCTCCGGCAACGTGCCGCCGATGAAGTACGCTACGTCGAAGATGCCGCCGCCCTTTGCCGAGATCTGCCAGTCGATCACAGCGAACGGGAGCCCACCTTTCGGCGAAGCGAAGAACAGGTTGTCGAGGCGGAAGTCGCCGTGGACGATCGTTGTCGGCAGCTCCCGTCCCACCATGTTCATGACTTTGGGGATGGCATTGCCGAAGCGCTTGCAGACGTCCGCCAACTCCGGCGTGAGGTAGTCTTTCGTGAACTCCACGAACGGCTCCCAGGCCTGCGCGTAGCCGTCCGCGACAGCCTGGATGTACCACTCCGCGTCGTAGCCGGGCATCCAGTCGAGCTTGTCCAGCTCGGGGCTTTTCCACCACGTGGCGTGGAACTTGGCAAGCTCGCTGATGGCGAGCCGCACGTGGTCGGCGGGGCAGCCAGAGACCTGGTCGCCGACCTGGGCCGGGGCCAAGTCCTCCAGCAGTAACAGGTAGTCGCCGTTAGATGGCTCGAACGCGCTGAAGTAGCAGCGCGGCGTGCGTAGCTCGACTTTCTCCGCGATCTGCTCGTAGAAGTTTACTTCGCGCTCGTAGAAGCGGAAGAACATCGCGACCTCGCGGTTCTCCATCGCGGCGGCCGGAAACTTCCCGACGAGCGACCGCGGGGCACCTTGCTCCGGCTTGTCGTACGTGAGCGAGAGCTTGGCGAGCTCGCCCATGAAGCCGGCGCCTTCGCCGATGACTCTTGCATCAAACGACGTAACGGTCGCGTCCTTGATCGCCCCGCTCTGGCGCAGGGCCTTGGTCAGCCACTCGGCCGTGAGCTCTGAGACGCTGGTAGGGAAGTCGACCTTCGTTGTCATGGCTCTCCTACATGTACATCCCGCCGTTGGGGTTGAACTGCTGGCCGGTGATCCAGTCGCCTTCGGTGCACAGGTAGCGCACGAAGGATGCGACCTCCTCCGGCCGGCCGAACCGTCCCAGCGGGATCTTCGCGATGAGCGCGGCCTTGACCTCGTCGGTGAGCGCGATCACCATGTCCGTCTCGATGAAGCCGGGGCACATCGCGTTCACCGTGATGTTGTAGCGGGCCAGCTCCTGCGCGGCCGACTTCGTGAACGCGATCAGCCCGGCCTTGGCCGCGGCGTAGTTCGACTGGCCGACGTTGCCCATCTGGCCGATGATGCTCGACATGTTGATGATGCGCCCGTAGCTCTTCTCGATCATGTGCGGCACGACGGCCGAGGTGCAGTAGAAGGCGCTGCTCAGGTCGGTGTTGATCACCTCTTGCCATTCTTCGACCGACATACGGCGCAGCGTGCGGTCACGGTTGACGCCCGCGTTGTTCACCAGGATGTCGACCTGACCGTACTCGTCGATAGTGCGCTGGACCATCGTCTGCACGTCGTCGGGATGGCCGACGCCCGCGCGCACGGCGATCGCCCTGCCGCCCGCCGTCGCGATCTCGCCGACGAGCTTGTCGGCCGCCTCCTCGTTCGTAAAGTAGTTCACGACGACGGCGGCGCCGTGCTCCGCGAGCTCCCAGGCGCACGCGCGCCCTATGCCGCGCGAGGCGCCGGTGACGATGGCGACCCGTCCCTCTAGCTGCTTGCTTCCCAAGTGTCCCTCCCGAAACGACTACGAAGGCCAGGCCTCAGCCTGGCGACGAACGATATTCCGAAGGCCAGGCTTTAGCCTGGCGACGAACGCCACAGTCTAGCAAAGGGAGTCTGGGCTCGGAAGTTGCTGGCGGAAGTGGGGGGAGGGCGTCTGTTGGTCATGCTGGGCGCCGCGAAGCATCTGATTTTCTGATGGCGAGGCGCTTCGGCTAACGTGAACCGCTCTCGTACTGAGCGACCAGATACTTCCGCGGAGTTTATCCTGAGCGAAGCCGAAGGGCTCAGAATGACAAATCGCAACGCAGTATTAGACCACAGTGGGTGCACGGTACTCGCCGAAGACCTGGCGTAGTTCGCCGCAGATCTCGCCGAGCGTGGCGTAGGCCTTCACCGACTCGAGGATCGCGGGCATGAGGTTGTCCTCGCCGCGCGCGGCCTCGTTTAGACGCCTCAGCGACGCCGCGACGGCGTCGCCGTCGCGCTCGGCGCGCAGGCGGCGCAGGCGCTCGTTCTGATCGCGGGCGATTTCAGTGTTGACGCGAAAGATCGTTTGCGGCTGCTCGTCCTCGTTGCGGAACTTGTTCACACCCACAACGACGCGCTCGCCCGCCTCGATCTCGCGCTGCTGACCAACGGCCGCCTCCTGGATCTCCTGCTGCATGAAGCCCGACTCGATCGCGGCGACTGCGCCGCCCATGTCCTCGACCCGGTCGAGCAGCTCCTGCGCGCGTTGCTCGATCTCGTTCGTCAGGCTCTCGATGAAGTACGAGCCGCCGAACGGGTCGGCGGTGTCTGTGACGCCCGTCTCGTGCGCGATGATCTGCTGGGTGCGGAGCGCGATGCGCTGCGCCTCCTCGGTCGGGATGGCGAGCGCTTCGTCGTAGCACGAGAGCGCGAGCGACTGCACGCCACCTAGCACCGAGGCCAGCGCCTGGATCGCGGCGCGCACGATGTTGTTCTCGGGCTGCTGCGCGGTGAGCGTCGCGCCGCCGGTCTGGACATGCGTGCGGAGCAGCCACGACCTCGGGTCCTCCGCGCCGAACCGCTCGCGCATGAGCCGCGCCCACATCCGCCTCAGCGCGCGGTACTTCGCGATCTCTTCGCAGAAGTTGTTGTGCGTGTTGAAGATCCAGGAGATGCGCGGCGCCACCTCGTCGACGCCGTAGCCGCGCGCCCGGCACGCCTCGATGTACTCGATAGCGTTCGAGAAGGCGAAGGCGATCTCCTGCGCGGAGGTCGAGCCGGCGTCGCGGATGTGGTAGCCGCTGACGCTGATCGGGTTGAACTTGGGCGCATTCGTCGCGCAGTAGGTGATGAGGTCGGCGGCCAAGCGCAGAGAAGGCCGCGGCGGAAAGATGTACGTCCCGCGCGCGACGTACTCTTTCAGCACGTCGTTCTGCGCGGTACCCATCACATCGCCGGAGGGCGTGCCCTGCTTCTCCGCGACGGCGATGTACATCGCGACCAGCACGGGCGCGGGTGCGTTGATCGTCATCGACGTGCTCACGCGGTCGAGCGGGATGCCGTCGAACATCATCTCCATGTCGGCGAGCGAATCGATGGCGACGCCGACCTGGCCGATCTCCGCCTCCGCCATCGGATCGTCCGAGTCGAGGCCGATCTGCGTGGGCAGGTCGAAGGCGACGGAGAGTCCGGTCTGGCCCTGTGAGAGCAGGAACTTGAAGCGCTCGTTCGACTCCTGCGCCGTGCCGAAGCCGGCGTACTGGCGCATGGTCCAGAGCTTGCCGCGATACATCGTCGGCTGAACGCCGCGGGTGAACGGGTACTCGCCCGGGTAGCCGATTTCCTCGTGATAGTCGGTGTCTTCGATGTTCAGCGGCGTGTACAGCCGCTCGACGGGGCCGATGCTCGTCTCGAATGCCGCCGCGCGCTCCGGGCTGCGCTCGAGGGCGGGCTGGAGCACCTCGCGCTCCCAGCGCTCCAGCTCGTCGCGGACCCCATCACCGTGGCCCTTCCGGCCGTTCTCTGCCATGGCCAACAGTATAGCCCAACGGTCGCGTCTGACGCCGTGCGAAGGAGCCTGAGCCGAGACTCTTGTGGATGCGCTAGAAGTCGTATTAGCTGGAAGCGGGTCGCTTGGTCAACCGTACTAGGAGGAGAGTGGTTCTATGGCGTTCATCCTGACGCGCATCAATGTCGGTGACTACGACACGTGGAAGCCTATGTTCGACGAGGATTCTCCCGGCGCTCGGCGATCAGCCAAGGGACACCGGCTCCTGCGGAGTGTTGATCACCCAGGCGAGGTGTTCGTGTTGGTGGAATTCGCATCGGTCGCGGAGGCTGAGGCTGGCCGGGAGCGATTGCTCGCCTCTGGCGTCCTCGATCGCTTTTCCGATAGAGCGGAACCCACGATTGTCGAGGAGGCGGAGGCGAAGACCTACTAGCGGCAGGATCGCCCTGAAGCCGGGCGCATCCCAATAGCAGCGCGGGCAGCCCATATTGGGCTGCCCGCGCAGATCGTCCGTCGGGCTGGAGACGACTTCCCAGCTTACGGGGCAGGCGTCGGGGCAGGGGCGACGATGCCGGTGCCCGCGCACTGGCCGGAGCCGCCAGCCGCCGTGTTGGGGCTGCCGCCGGAGTCACCGAACTGGGGCACCGGCGAGTTCGCCGAGCAGTTCAACCAGCCGGTAATGGTGTTGGTCGCGATTTCGTTCCCATCCCGGTCGGCGGTGTTGTTGTTCTGGAAGTTCACGTAGCCACCGATGGTGTTGCGGAAGAGCCCGAGCCAGCAAGACCGGAAGCCGACGACGTTCACGCTGCCGCCGATCGTGTTGTCCTCGTACGACGCGTAGGCCGGCGAGCCGAACAGAGCGGGCTGCGAGAAGCAGTTCACGCCGCCGCCGCCGCCGATCTGCCGGACGCTTCCGTGGATCGTGTTGTGATGCATCAGCACGGCCAGGGCACCGACAGCAGCGAGATCGCCACCGATGGTGTCATCTGTTGTCATCGTGCCGGTCGTTTGGTCGGGGTCGTTGAGGCAGATGAAGGCCTCGGGCTCGCACCCGACGACGGCCGCGCCGTTTCGAAGAACGTACAGGTTACGGCCGATCGTGAGGTTCGAGTTGCCGAACGCCGCGGCCAGGACGCCCTTCGGCAGCACGGTGACGTCGCGCTGCACCATCACCGAACCGGCGTCCACGGTGCAGGGGCCTGCGACCGTCAGCGATGAGTACGTCCCGGCCGGAATGGATCCACCGGCGCAGGTGTACGGGCTGGCGCTGGTCACCGCGCCGGCGCCCATTGGGTTGAAGCCGGCGACGACCGCAACAGCGGCTGCGGCGAGGACGGCCAGCGGGATCAATCGAAACAGTTTCATGGCTGAAGATTCCTCCTTATGTGTCAGGGGTGCGCACATGCTACAGACAGTTCGACGTGTTGAGCGTATTGCTTCCTCCTCCTTAGGTTGCCCTTCCCGAGTCCAGCGGGGGCATAGAACGGTAGCCTACGAGGGCCAGCGGCTGCGGTTGTGACAGGTGCGCGTTGGCAGACGCCGGTCCCACCAGCAGGTGCCATTATAAGTGGCCGCGCGCCTTAGGGCTCGTGTCGAACGTTCAAAGTCCTCCAAACCTCCCGATCAGGCGCGGTTCGCGTCTAAGACAACCGTTCGATAAACTAACGAGGCCCTTTTGGCTAAGCCATGTCGAACGAACAACTCGATCCCCGAGCTGGCGCAGGTCTTATGGCGCGCTGTCTGCGCGCCGAATGGCCTTCGCTCGTCATCGGCCTCCTCTTCGCGCTGATCTGGAGCGGGGCGCGCCTCGGCATTCCGATCCTCACCGCGTACACGATCGACCACCTCGTTGCGAGCCCGAGGGGGTCTAAGGGCGGCCTGTTTGGCGGTGTGGTATCGCCCATGGCCCACGCCGTCCAGTGGGGAAGCGGACACCATCTTGGCCTTCTCGGCGCGCTCGCCATATTGATCCTCGGGTTTGCGGGCGTCCAGGGGCTCGCCGCCGCGATCCGCCGCTATTTCGCGATGCGGACGAGCTATCGCATGGAGGCCGACCTGCGTGGCGGGCTCTACAACCGCGTCAACCGCCTCTCTTTCGACTACTACGACCGCACCGCGACGGGGCAGCTCATGTCACGCGGCAGCGCCGACCTGCACGAGATCCAGCAGTTTGTCGTCGCCATCCCGATCAACCTCGCCGCGCTGCTGATGGCGACCGGCGCATTCTTTGTGATGCTGCGGGTGCACGCCGGGCTCGCCTTCAGCGCCCTCTGCGTCTATCCCCTCGTCCTCCTGATCACGGTCCGCTTCTTCACGCGCCTCTTCCCGGCGACGGCTCGGGTGCAGCAGGGCCTCTCCGACCTCTCGGGCGTCGTCGAGGAGAACATCGCCGGGGCGCGGCTGGTGCGGGCGTTCGGCCGCGAAGACCACGAGATCGGTAAGCTCCAGCGCGTCGCCGATGGCATCTTCCGGAACAACATGGAAGTCACCCGCCTGCGCACGATCTACACGCCACTCTTCTCGCTCCTGCCGTCGGTCGGGCAGCTCGTGATCATCTCGTACGGCGGCTGGCTTGTGTTGCAGGGCCAGGTCACCATTGGCCAATTCGTCATGTTCATGCAGTTCCTCAACATGCTCATCTGGCCGGTGCAGATGATGGGAGAACAGATCGCGAGCGGCCAGCGCGCGATCACCTCCGCCGCGCGCGTCTGGAACGTGCTGCGCGAAGAGCCGACGGTGCGCGAGCGTCCCCACGCGCGGTCGCTGCCGGCCGGCCGCGGCGAAGTCACGTTCGATCACGTCCAGTTCTCCTACCAGACCGGCCGGCCGGTGCTGCACGATTTCTCGCTGCGGGTGCCGGCGGGCATGGCGGTCGCGCTCGTCGGCCCGACCGGCTGCGGCAAGTCGACCGTCGCGCGCCTGCTGCCGCGCTTTTACGACATCGACTCCGGCAAGATCAGCATCGATGGCGTGGACATCCGCGACCTAAAGCTGCAGGAGCTGCGGCGAAACGTCGGGCTGGTCTTCGAGGACACGTTCCTGTTCTCGGACTCGCTGCGCAACAACATCGCCTACGGCCGCCTGGAGGCGCATGACGACGAGATACAGCGCGCGGCGCAGCTCGCGCAGGCCGCGGAGTTCATCGAGCAGGCGCCGGGTGCGTACGACACCGTCGTGGGTGAGCAGGGCTTCTCGCTGTCGGGCGGCCAGCGCCAGCGCATCGCCATCGCGCGCGCGGTGCTCATGCAGCCCCGCGTCCTGATCCTGGACGACGCGACGTCGAGCGTCGATGCGCGGATGGAGGAGGAGATCCGTTCGGCGCTCCGGCGCGTGATGGAGGGCCGCACGACGATCATTATCTCGCACCGCCTCTCCACCATCTCGCTCGCCGACCAGGTCGTGCTGATGGACCAGGGCCGGGTGGCCGCGATCGGCACGCACGAAGAGTTGCTCTCGAAGTCGAGCGCATACGGTGAGGTGCTGGGACAGTTGGAGCTGGTGTCATGACGGCGCGAGCGCGTACGGCGACGCCACGAGGCTTCGGTCTGACCGGCGCGATAAGGATGCTCGCGCCGCGCTGGCCGGCCGTGCTCATCGCGACGGCCACGCTCTGCCTTTGGGCCGGAGCGAGCCTGGGCGCTCCGGTTGCCATCAAGCACGCCGTCGATGACGGGCTGTTTAACCACGACCGCGTCGCGCTCTTCCGCGCGTCGCTTGCCTTCGGACTGCTCGCGCTCTCGGCGTACGCGTTGCAGGGGCTGAGTACGTATGCCGTCGCGGCCGTCGGCCAGCGCTTCATGCGCGACCTGCGCGTGCGGCTCTTCTCGCACCTCCAGCGGCTCTCGATGTCGTTCTATGACCGCGAGAGCTCCGGCCGCCTCGTCGCGCGCATGACCGCAGACATGGTGGCGATCACCGACCTGCTGAACAGCGCGTTCACCATGCTCGTGCAGGCCGTGCTGCTCCTCGTCGGGACGACGATCATCCTCTTCTATCTGAGCTGGCGGCTATCGCTCGTCAGCCTCTCGGTCGTGCCGCCGCTGGCCGTCGCGACGATCATCTTCCGCGCGTACTCCGGCCGCGCCTACGACGCCGTCCGCGACCGCATCGCCGACGTGCTCGTGCAGATGCAGGAGACGTTCTCGGGGATGCGCGTCGTGCAGGCCTACGCCCGCGAGCAGCACAACATCGACCGCTTCGCCGAGATCAACGAGGCGAACTATGAGGCGAACCTGCGGACGACCAGGCTCTCCGCCATGTACATCCCGTTTACCGAGTGGCTCGGCGGCGCGGCGATCGCCCTGATCCTCTACTTCGGCGGGCGCGGCATCTTCGGTGTGGAGTCGAGCGTTGGCACCGTAGCGGCGTTTATCATCTACCTGGGGTTCATCTTCTTCCCGATCCAGCAGCTTTCCCAGGTGTACGACCAGGTGCAGTCCGGCGCTGCGGCGCTGAACAAGGTGTTCGGCCTGCTCGCGGTCGAGCCGGCGGTGCGCCCGCCCGACGCGCCCGCGGCGCTCTCGATGCCCGTGCGCGGACGCATCGATCTGGCGCACGTCAGCTTCGGCTACTACGCCGACGTGCCCGTCCTGCGCGACGTAGACCTCACGATCGAGCCCGGCCAGCGCGTCGCGCTCGTCGGCGCGACGGGCGCCGGCAAGTCGACGATCGCGCGGCTGATCATGCGCTTTTACGATCCGACGGGCGGCCACGTGTCGCTCGACGGACGCAATCTACGCGAGCTGAGCTTCGCCGATCTGCGACGCACGATCACGATGGTGCCGCAGGAGGGCTTCCTCTTCAGCGGCACGATCCTCGAAAACGTGCTGTTCGGCCGGCCGGACGCGTCCCCTGAGGAGGCGATGCGCGCCTGCCGCGAGCTCGGCATCGATGACTTCATGCAGTCGCTGCCCGAGGGATACGAAACGACCGTCAGCTATCGGGGCTCGCGGTTGTCAGCGGGGGAGAAGCAGCTCGTCTCGCTCGCGCGCGCCTTCCTCGCCGACCCGCCGGTGCTCATCCTCGACGAGGCGACGTCGAACGTCGATCCGGGCACCGAGGCGCTGCTGGAGGACGCGATGCGCCGGCTCCTCTCCGGCCGCACGACGATCGTCGTCGCGCACCGGCTGAGCACGGCGGAGCATATGGACCGCGTGCTGGTGGTGGACGCCGGCCGCGTGGTCGAGGACGGCTCGCACCGCGAGCTCGTCGCGCGCGGCGGGCACTACGCCGCG
>JBGQHA010000056.1:0-10040 GCA_041497735.1 Dehalococcoidia bacterium
ACACCGCCAGTACCCCCCCCCCCCCCCCGGGGCCCCCCCCGGGGGGGCGGCGGCCCCAACAGCGCGCCCGGCGGGGGCCCCCCCCGGCCGGGGGGGGGGGTCATGCGGCCCCCGGCCGGGGGGGGGGGGTGGGGGGGGCCCCGCGGGGGGGGGGGGCCGCGGGGGGGGGGGGGGGGGTACTGGCGGTGTGGGGAACGCTGGGGCTCGTCTTGCTGCGCGCCGTGCGAGGTATCCCTGCCGCTGCGGCGCCCGTCGGGATGGCTCCGATGGTGACGCCGGTTCCGCAGGGCCTGCGCCCGGTGCCGCTGGGGCCGGCGCTCGCGCTTGTGGCGGCGCTGCTACTGCTGGCGCTGCCGGCCGCGTACTTCTTGCAGCGCTATCGGGGCGGCGACGTCTCGCCCGGCAACGCTCGATTCCCCGACGGCAACGTCCGGGCGGGCCCGACCGACCACCCGATCGATGTCGACCCAGCGGTGACGGGTCGCGTCCCCGTCGACTCCACCTGGGACCCCAATCACGGCGACTTCAGCGGTACGCGCCTCTGGAACGCGGAGGGGACGGGGCCGGGCAATCTGGTCAAGTGCCTGACTTGCCACAGCCCTCATGGCGCGCAGCCGGGGACGGAGATCAACACGATCTCGTTCTCGCCGACGGACCAGTCGTACCTGCCGCTGTGCGCCAACTGCCATCGCGACCAGACGGGCGAGTAGACGGAGCGAGATGGAGCGGTTCGAGCCCGACTTCCACAACCGACCGCTAAGCGCTGAAGGCGCGCCAGTGATCAGGCTGGCGCTGGGCGCCCTGCTCGCCGGGGCCGTGCTTGTGGGCGTCTTCTTCGTGTTGCGGACGGGCCGGATCCACTTGCCACTCAACAGCGTGGAGCTCCACGAAGCGGCCGTTCCGGCGGGGGGAATCTCCCAGCAGGTCTTTCCGGCCTTGCTCAGTATTGAGATCAGCCAGCCGGCCGGTGAGAGCTGGCTGCTGCCTGTCGCCGCCGTGCCCGCGGACGAGGCGATCTTCGTCCTGGATACGGGGAACAATCGCGTCCTCAAGCTGGACCGGGACGGCGCCGTCCTAGGCATCTTCGACAAGAGCTCCGATGGGCGCCTGGACCTGCAGGAGCCGATGGCGCTGGCGACCGACGGCAAGCACCTGTATATCGCGAACTCCCTGGCAGCCTCGATCGTGGTGGTGGACCTCTCGGGCCGCGTGGAAGCGGTCCTGCCGCTGCAGGCGGCCCAGCCGGGTGAGACGACACGGCGCCCGATCGGTGTCGCTGTTACGCCAGACGGGGAGATCGTCGTTTCCGATGCCAACAACCACCAAGTGCTCCTCCTGGATGCCTCCGGTCAGCTCGTACGGGCGGTCGGAACGGGCACGAGGTCGGCCGGAGAGGAGGGGTTCAACGTGCCCGGCGGCCTCGCCGTGGACGGCGCGGGCAACGTGTACGTGGTGGATACGCTCAACGGGCGGGTGGTAGAACTCTCCCCGGACGGCGCGTTCGTCAGACAATTCGGCGATCTGGGGAGCACGGCGGGCACGCTTTCGCGCCCCAAGGGCGTGGCGGTGGACGGAGCGGGGCGGGTCTTCGTGAGCGATGGGTTGCTGGCGGCCGTCCAGGTCTTCGCGCCGGACGGGGCGTTCCTGGGGATCATCGGGAGGCGGGACCCGGCGGATGCGGCGGGGGGCTCGCTGTTCCAGGCGCCGGCCGGCCTGTGGCTCGACGGCGACCGGCTCTACGTGACGGACCGCTTCGCCGGCGTCATGGCGCTGCGGTTGACCGGCGCGACACCGGGAGGCTAGGTCTCCACGCATCACGCCGCAGGCGTGCATTCCCGAGGGTAAGACAGAGGCAGTTCGTATTGCGGGCTGGGTGCCGCCTGGTGCGGCCTTCTTCCTTTACACCGCCAGCCGGCCCGCGCCGGATGCGGGCTCGTACACGCACGATGGATCGGACTCGAGGTAGTCGCCCGTTAGGCCATACGCCCGCGCCCGGCTGCCGCCGCACACCTCGCGAAACTCGCAGCGCCCGCACTTGCCCTTCAGCTGCTCGGGATCCCGCAGGCTCCGGAAGAGAGGCGAGTCGCGGTAGATCTCGGCAACGGGCTGCTGCCGGACGTTGCCGGCGGCCAGCGGAAGGAAGCCGGAAGGGCAGCCGTCGCCGATGTGTGAAATGAAGCAGAAGCCGTTGCCGTCGTTGACGGCATTCGCCGGCCGGTTCAGCCCATCCTGATACCGGTAGCCGGCGCCGGCCAGCGTCAGCGGCGCCTTCCCTCCTCCATTGGGCTGCGCCTGGCGCTCTCGCTGAATCACGACGCGCCGGGAGGCGGGCGCCGCCGTGCTCTTGACGTCGAAGGGCGCCCGCCGCGAGAGGTCGTACAGCCAGTGGAAGACCTGCTCATGTTCTGCGGGCGAGATCATGTCGTTGGCGAGCGCGCGTCCGGTCGGCACCAGAAAGAAGACGCTCCACTGGACAGCCGCCAGGCTGGAGACCAGCTCTGCCATCTCGTCGAGGCGGTCGATGTTGTAGCGGCTCACCGTGCTGTTCACCTGGAGCGATAGCCCTGCCTCCCCGATGTCACGGGCGATGCGCATGGCGAGGTCGAAGGAGCCGGGAAAGCCGCGGAACGCGTCGTGCACTTCGGCATTGGGCCCGTCCAGGCTGACGGCCATGCGGCGCACGCCGGCATCCCGGGCACGCGCGAGCGCCGTTGGCGTCACGAGGCGAGTCGTCGTTGGGGTGAGCGAGGTGCGCAGCCCTTGCTGCACCGCGTACGTCAGGATGTCGTACCGGTCCGGTCGCATCATGGGATCGCCGCCGGTGACGACCAGGATCGGGTCGCCGAACTCCCGGATCTGATCGATCAGGCGGAAGGCCTCTTCGGTGCTGAGCTCGCGGGGATCGCGGCGCGGCTGGGGCCTCGGCGCGGCAGTGGCGGCAGGCGAAGGCGCAGGCCCGGGTGAGCTCCCAGGCGATCGTGAAAGGAGCGCGGCTGAAGTCCGCCTCGGTCAGCCGGGCATCGTGCGGCTGCCTCTCCGATCGGGCTCTTGCTGAATGGCTCGTGCCGGCGGGAGCTTGCCTTATCTGCGTGTCAGGTTGCTGTTGCATGGCTACCCGCCTTTCGTGGCCGCTACAGCCTCGCGCATGTCCGGCGCCAGGCCGATCTCATCGTCGGTGAGATAGCAGGCCGGGTCGGGCGCCCACATGTCGCCGGAGACGGCGAGGGCGCGCACCCGGAAGTTGCCGTTGCAGATATCCAGGTACTGGCAGCCGCCGCAGCGGCCCGTGAGGAACGACTTGCGGTTTCGCAGGCCGAACATCACGGGGTCTGAGAGATCGTTCCAGATCTCACTGAAGGGGCGCTGCCGGACATTGCCGAACGTGTGGCTCCACCAGAACTGGTCCGGGTGCACGTTCCCGACGTTGTCGATGTTGCCGATGCCGATGCCGGAGCGGTTGCCGCCGTTCCAGCGCAGCAGCTTGAGCACGTCCTCGGCCCGCTCCGGGTCTTCACGAAGGAGCTTGAGGTAGACGTAGACGCCATCGGTGTGGTTGTCGACAGTGAGGATGTCCTTCTCGATGCCGCGGTGACGGAAGCTGACGGCCTGCTCGCAGATGTAGTCCACGGCCGAGCGGGTCTCTTCGTGGCTCAAGTCATCGTCGGCGAGGCCGCGGCCGCGGCCGCTGTAGACGAGGTGGTAGAAGCAGGCGCGGTCGATCGCCTCGCGTTCGATGAGCTCGAAGATCTGCGGGAGGTCGCGGTAGGTGTGGCGGGTGAGCGTCAGCCGCAGGCCGACCTTCTGGCCGGCTTGGACGCAGTTCCGGATACCGCGCAGGGCGAGCTCGAAGGCGCCCGGAATGCCGCGGAAGTAGTCGTTCGTCTCGCCGATGCCGTCAAGGCTGATGCCGACGTAGGCGACGCCAGCGGCGACGATCTCATCCGCCTTCTTGCGGGTGATGAGCGTGCCGTTGGTGGAGATCACGGGCCGGATGCCCTTGTCGGCGGCGTAGGCAGCAAGCTGGAGCAGGTCCTTACGCATTAGCGGCTCGCCTCCGGAGAAGAGGAGAACGGGCACGCCGAACCCCGCCAGGTCATCGATCATCGCCCGGGCCTCTTCGTTGCTGAGCTCGCCGGCGTATCGTTGGTTCTCGGAATCGGCGTAGCAGTGAATGCAGCGCAGGTTGCAGCGGCGGCTGCAGTTCCAGACGACGACGGGCTTACGGTCCTCGGAGAACCGCAAGAGGTGAGCGGGCAGGCGGCCGCTATGCCGGCCGTAACGGAGGGGGTCGGCGGAGGTGGCGGTCCCGGCGTAGAGTTGGCTAATTCCGATCATGGTAGTTCTCCCTTAGCACTTAACTCGTGCGCCTGGCCAAGGGCATATGTCCTGAGGAACAAGGCCGTTGTACCTCATTTCACAATGATCCGCCACTGACGGCAGCTTGGCTCTTCAGATGCTTGCCCGCCGGCCCTGCCCATCGCTCAGGTGGCGGCGCTCCCACGTCCCGATCTCCGGCGTGAAGTACACCAGTCGAACCTTCTTGAGCTCTGCGTTGCTGTAGAGCGGAGCATAGTCAGCGAGGCCGTGGCGCTCCGCCAGCAGCGCTACGAACTCCTCGCACTCGCTCTCATTGCGGGCGTGGATCATCGTAAACAGGTTGTAGGGCCAGTCCTCGTAGGTGGGCCGCTGGTAGCAGTGGCTGATCGCCGTATACCTGGCCATCGCCTGGCCGATCTCCAGGATTGTGTCTTCGGGGACGTTCCACACCACCATGGCGTTCGCGATAAAGCCCGCCTGGCGGTGCCGGACGATGGCGGCAAACCGCCGCAGGTAGCCGCGCTTCTGCAGTTCTCTCAGCTCCTCGATCAACCCGTCGACCGTCGTGTCCAGTGCGCGTGCCGCCGCAGCGAAGGGATGCGGCTCCAGCGCCAAATCGCCCTGCAGGACGCGGATCACCTCGATGTCACGCCTCGTCAGCCCGTTTCCCAGCGCTCGTTCCTGCTGCTCATCTGTGTAGCCTGGGTCCGATATGTCGTCGATCGGCCGCTCGCCGGTCATGTCCAACGTGACGCCGATCTTGAACAGATGCAACGTCGGCAGCATCCGCGTCGAATCGGCATGCGCGAGACGGTGCAGCGCCTCGATGTGAGCCTGGAGGTCGGAGCCCGGCGGCACTGCGATCGTGAACCACATGTTGAACGCGTGCATGCGCCGATAGTTGTGGCTCACGCCCGGATGTGCGTTCACGGCTGCGGCCGCGGCCGCAAACCGCTCTTCCGGTATGCGCATCGCGACGAGCGACGACTGGTACCCGAGTGCTAGCGTGTCGAAGATCGCGCTTACCTGCCGCAATACTCCCGAGCCGCGCAGTCCGGACAGCCGGGCGATCACGCCGGCCTCGTCCGTCCCGATACGAGCGGCCAGCTCCGCGAACGGCGCCGGCACGAGCGGGAACCTGGCCTGCATCTCGTTCAGCAGCTGCTGGTCGATCGGGTTCATCTGCCAGGGCATAGCAGGCTCCTCGGCTCTCCCCTGCCCTTCTCGCCTCAGCCGAATCACCACCGCGGCATCTCGATCACAAATCATTCGGCGGCCCGATGCCGGCGGATGCACTCGCAGGCCGCTCGACAATGATGGTCCTCCCAGGACAGCTTACACCCCGATCGCCGCGCCTTACCTGACTTCTGGAAGCCTACGCGCGACGTGTAGCGCGACGCTGCCGCCGGCGAGGCGCTTGACTCGGATGTCGGCAAGGCCCGCGTCGGCAAGCAAGGAGGCGAGTGCGCCCGCGTCCGGAAACGTCTCCAGGGAGTTGGGCAGGTAGCGATAGGCGGCGCGATCGCCGCTGATGGTGCCTGCCACAAGCGGCAGCAGGTGGTGGAAGTAGAGCCGATACAGGGCTGCGAAGAGGCCGGGCTTCGGGTGGGTCATGTCCAGGCAGATCAGGCGGCCGCCGGGCTTCAGGATGCGGGCCATCTCGGCCAGTCCCGCCCGCAGATCGGCCAGGTTGCGGAGCACGAAGGCGCTCGTCACGGCGTCGAAGGTCTCGTCTGGGAACGGGAGCCGGAGCGCGTCGCCCAGCAGCCACCAGACACGGTCCAGGGCGTCGCGTCCCTTGGTGTGTGCCAGCGCCAGCATCTTCGGCGCGAAGTCGATGCCTATCACTTGGGCGGCCCCCTGTCGCCGCAGTTCCAGCGCCAGGTCACCTGTGCCGGTGCCCACGTCCAGCACACGCGCGCCGGCAGCCTCGGCCGCGGCGGCCGCTAGCCGGCGCCAGCGGTCGTCCATGCCTAGGCTCATGATCCGGTTCAGCGTGTCGTACCTCGGCACGACACGCTCGAACATCTGCTGAACCTGGCGCGCTCGCTCAGAGGCCATGCGTTCGTCCCCCTGGAGTTATCCGTGGTCTCCAGGCCACGGGCTTCTGGTGTTGATGGTAGGGGGCGCTGGTGCGCCGCCTACACCGGGTTGTTCCTGATGGCGCAAAGCGATATGTTCAAAACCGACCGACGCGTCGGTCGGTTTTGCCCTTATGCGTGCAGAGCAAACCCGGTCCCAGAGACGCCAGCAGCGCATCCTCGATGCGGCCCTGCGGGTCTTCTCCCAAAGAGGATACCGCGACGCCCTCGTTGATGAAATCGCCGATGAATCGGAGACCTCGAAAGGAGGCCTGTACTTCCACTTCCCCGGCAAGCAGAGCCTCTTTCTCGCCTTGCTCGACCGGACGGCGGCTCGCCTGCGAGAGAAGATCGAGGAGGCCATCGCCTCCGAGGCGGACCCCATCGCCAAGGCCGATGCCGCGCTGCTTACCTTCCTGCGCACCTTCGCGAAGCATCGCCCTCTGGCGCGCCTCTTCATGGTCGAGGCGCTGGGCGCTGGGCGCGAGTTTCACCGGCGCGTACTCGAGACCCACGACGAGTTCGCCGGCATCATCAAGTACCACTTGGATGATGCCATAGCGCAGGGCGTCATCGCACCCATCGATACGGACGCCGCCAGCCGCGCTTGGTTCGGCGCGCTGAACGAGATCATCACCCAGTGGGCCCTCTCACATCAGCCAGCCCCATTGGAGGACACGTATGCAGCTCTGCGCCCATTTCTGATGCGGAGCGTGGGCGCCACTGAAGATCCGTATCGGCAGAGGGATCGGCAATGACGACCGCCCTCCAGCAGGCCACCGTGACCGAGCGTATCCGGTCTGTGCTGCATCGGGGCGTCCAGGAGGCAGCTCGACGTAGGACACCAGTCCTCGTCAGTACCGCCTTACGCATCCCCTCGTTCGACTCGCTGGCCGTCTTCCGACGCGCGCGGACGGCCGAACGCACCATCTGGCAACAGGCGAGCGCAGGGTGCTCCATGGTCGCCGTTGGGGCGGCGCACCGGCTGACCGGACAAGGCGATGACCGTTTCGCCCAGATCGCGGAGGGCTGGCGCGACCTCGTCTCCACAGCCCTCGTGGAGGAGAGCGATGCCCCGCCTCTGCCGGGCCCGGTGTCCCTGGGCGGCTTTGCGTTCGCTCCGGCTCGGCGGCCTAACGTCGACTGGCGCAGCTACGGCGACGCCCTTCTCGTTGTTCCCACCTACCTTCTCGTCTCGATCGGCGATGCATCCTGGCTCACCGTTACGGTAAACGTCGAGCCCGGAGCTGACGATGCGGCCCTGGCGACGGCGCTCGACGCTGGCCTGCGTGACCTCCTGGCCGAAGGTGACACGATTGAGGTCACGCAAGACGCGCCGGCCGAGGTCGTCCCGGACGCTGACGGTCAGGCTGACCGCTGGAAGGAAGCCGTCCGCACCGTCATCGACCAGATCCACCAAGGGACGATCCAGAAGCTCGTGCTGGCGCGGGAGGTGCGCGTCCGCGCGTCTGCTCCGCTGGACCCCGGCACGGTCCTGGCCCGCTTGCGAAGGGGGTACGGCGATTGTACGCTCTTCGCTTTTGCCCAAGGCGAACGGTGCTTCCTAGGCGCGACGCCGGAGCGTTTGGTGCGTGTCGAGGGCACCCGCATCCAGGCGACCTGCCTCGCTGGCTCCGCGCCACGGGGTGCTTCGGAGGGAGAGGATCAGAGGCTGGGCGAAGCGCTCCTGGCCAGCGGGAAGGAGCGCCACGAGCACGCCCTGGTGCTGGACGCCCTGCGCGACGCGCTGGCGCCGGTCTGTAGAGAGCTCACCATCCCGGAGGCGCCGGTGCTTCTCCAGACCCGCAACATCCAGCATCTGCACACGCCGCTGGAAGGCGTCCTGGCCGACAGCGCCACCGTCCTTGAACTGGTGGAACTCCTGCATCCCACGCCCGCGTCTGCTGGGCTGCCGCGCGCTGGCGCGCTGGCGCTCCTACGGACGCAGGAGGCGTTCGACCGTGGGTGGTACGCCGGCCCCGTCGGCTGGATGGACCGAACCGGCAGCGGCGAGTTCGTCGTAGCGATCCGGTCGGCGCTGGTAGCGGAACAGGAGGCGTCACTCTACGCCGGTTGCGGCATTGTGGCCGGCTCAGACCCGGACCAAGAGTACGCGGAGTCCAGTCTCAAATTGATGCCGATGCTATGGGCGCTCAACACGACAACGACGTGACGGCGGGCGGCGCCCTGCACGCCTTCGTCGGCGCCTTCGTGGACGAGCTGGCGCGCTCCGGCGTGGTACACGTCTGCGTTTGCCCGGGATCGCGCTCGACGCCCTTGACGCTGCTCCTGCGCAAGCATCCGGCGATGCGCGTCTGGATGCACCTAGACGAGCGTTCGGCCGCTTTTTTCGCCCTAGGGATGGCAAAGGCCCTACGCAAGCCCGTCGCCGTCGTCTCAACGTCGGGCACGGCGGCAGTGAACTTCGCCCCCGCCGTAGTGGAGGCGTACTACGCTCGCGCGCCGCTCCTGGTCCTTACAGCCGATCGCCCACCGGAGCTGCGCGACGTGGGTGCGAACCAGACCATCGATCAGCTTCGACTGTATGGCTCCCACGTCAAGTGGTCGGTGGAGGTGCCCCTCCCGGAAGCTTCGGACGAGGCTATCCGCTACGCTCGCGCGCTCGCCTGTCGGACGGCCGCCACGGCACGCGGCGACCCGCCAGGGCCCGTGCATCTCAACCTACCCTTCCGCGAGCCGCTGGTACCGGTGGGTCTGGGTGAGCCGCCCGGCGGTCGTGATAGCGGGCGGGTACCCTACGTTTCCATCACCCAGGCACCGAGACGACCAGTCCCTGACGAGCTGGCGCCGCTGGCCGGCGACCTGCGCTCGCGCGGAAGCGGGCTTATCGTCTGCGGGCCCCAGGATGACCCCTCGTTTCCGGCTGCCGTGGCGCGACTGGCGGAGGAGCTGGGCTTCCCGGTGCTGGCGGACCCGCTCTCGCAAGTGCGGTGCGGCCAGCATCATCACTCCCTAATCATCGATACCTACGATGCCTTCCTGCGTGATTGGGAGCTGGCTGAGGCGCTGGCGCCGGACGTGGTGCTCCGCTTCGGGGCGACGCCCACGTCCAAGTCGCTGCTCCAGTACCTGCAGCGTCATGGGCATTCCCGCCAAGTTCTCATCGATGCCGGCGGCTGGAACGACCCGGCGCTGGTGGCCAGCGAACTGATGCGTGTGGACTCGCACGCGCTGTGCGACGGGCTCGTCGCAGCTCTCCAGCGAATGGCGCCCATGTCGCGCCCAGGCTCCAGCTGGGCCGAGCGCTGGGTGCAGATGGCACAGCGGACGCGGGCGGCGCTGCGCGATCGGCTCGTTGCTGAGCCCGGCCTGTCGGAGCCGCGCGTCTTTGTCGAGCTGGCCGCCCTTCTGCCGGACGGGGCCACCCTTTTCGCGGGGAATAGCATGCCCGTGCGAGACCTCGACACGTTCTTCCCTGGAGGTACACGCTCCATCCGGTTCCTGGCCAACCGAGGGGCTAGCGGCATTGACGGCGTGGTTTCCACAGCCTTGGGCGCGAGCACGGCCAGCGAGGGCCCGCTGGTGCTCGTCATCGGAGACCTCTCCTTCTACCACGACATGAACGGGCTGCTGGCCGCGAAGCGTCACCACCTCCAGGCCACCATCGTGCTCCTGAACAAC
>JBGQHA010000057.1:0-10029 GCA_041497735.1 Dehalococcoidia bacterium
CGCCGCGCGCCATCCGCTGCAGCGTCAGCTCGACCATGCGGAGCGGCTTCGGATCGCGGCTGGCGCGCCAGTAGCGCAGGAGGAACCCGTAGGTCATCGGCGAAGGGAACTTGGGCGCGCCGCCAAAGCCGCCGTGCTCGGGGTCGAACGACGGCGTGATCGTGCGATACGCGTCGCCGAGGAGATGGCGCGTGAGCGGCTCGCTGGCGGGCCGGGCGGCGGACTGCTCGGCGAGGTACTGAGCGATCTGCTGCGTTGTGCCGAGGACTTCTTCCTTGCGATTGTGGTAGGCATCGGCGATGGACTCCAGCACGCGCGGGAAGGCGGGCATGCCGCCGCGGTCCTCGGGCGGGAAGTAGGTGCCGGCATAGAACGGCTTGCCGTCCGGCGTGAGGAAGACGGACATAGGCCAGCCGCCGCGGCCGGTCATCGCCTGCACGGCGGCCATGTAGATCGAATCGACGTCGGGCCGCTCCTCGCGATCGACCTTGATGTTGACGAAGAGCTTGTTCATGAGCGCGGCGATCTCCTCGTTCTCGAACGACTCGTGCGCCATCACGTGGCACCAGTGGCAGGACGAGTAGCCGATGCTCACGAATGCCGGCTTATTTTCGGCGCGCGCTTTCGCGAACGCCTCGTCGCTCCAGGGATACCAATCGACGGGGTTGTCCTTGTGCTGGAGGAGATAGGGGCTGGTCTCGCCGGCGAGTCGGTTGGGCATGTCTACAGCGTACCAAGTGTGGTTCGTAGACGTTCGAGGCTCGAATGGCGCGACGTGCACTGGTAGACTCTGAGCGAGATGCTATCTCGGCGCGAACGGCAAGCCGCGCTTGAACGGCTGCGGCCGTGGATGGAACGGGCGCGCACATTCTCGGGCTGGCCCCAACACGACCTTCCAGACTTCAACGTACGCCTGCTCGAGTCCGGCCCGCCGTGGGACTACGAATCGCTGGTGCGCGAGATGGCGCGCGATGCGAGCGCGGTGCTCGATCTGGGCACGGGCGGTGGAGAGTTCGTCGCGAGCATCCGGGATGGACTGCCCGCGCGCGCGGTCGCGACAGAGGAGTGGCACGTGAATGCGCCGATCGCGCACCGGCGGCTCGCGCCACTCGGCGTCGACGTCGTGTGGTGTCGTAGCCTGTTCCTGCCGTTCGCGGACGAAACGTTCGATCTGGTGTTCGACCGACACGAAGAGCTGGACCCCGCCGAGGTCGCGCGCGTGCTACGGCGAGGCGGCTGCGTTGTGACGCAGCAGGTGGGACGCAACAACTGGATCGAGTTGCAGCGCTACTTTGGCGGTGCCACCGCGGGGAACCGCGGCGACTCGCGCCTGACCGACTTCGGTGACATTCGTGCTGAGTACGCACGCGGCTTCGAGGCGGCCGGACTGCGCGTCGTGCAGAACGAGCAGCGCGATTACAAGGTGGCGTATGGCGGGCTGGGCGAGCTGCTGTTCATGCTGCTCATCACGCCCTGGACGGTTGAGGGCTTCGACGTCGAGCGCGATCTGGAGATGTTGCTCGCTCTGGAGGAGGACTGCTCGACGAGCGACGGGCTCGTGATGGCGTGGAGCCGGTTCCTGCTGGTTGCCGAGAAGCCGAACAACGGATGATGAACGGATAAACGGATATTCTCGAGAGCCGTAACCACATTCTCCTTCGGCGCGACAGATTCTTCGCTTGCGGTCGCCTGCTGCGACCTTACCGCTCAGAATGACAAGAAGGTTGGCCCAGCGAGAAGAGGAGCGATGACGCATGGCTGAGATCAAGGTGTACGGCGCGCCGTGGTGTCCGGACTGCCGGCGCGCGAAGCAGTTTCTGGGCGAGCAGCGCGTCGAGTATGACTGGATCGATATCGGGCAGGAGCCGGCGGCCGCGGAGCTGGTCCGGCAGAAGAACAGCGGCCGGCAGATGATCCCGACGATCGTGTTCCAGGACGGATCGTTTCTCGCCGAGCCCTCGAACAACGAGCTGGCGCAGAAGCTGGGGCTGACGCTGAAGGCGGAGCGCTCGTTCTACGAGTTGATCGTAATCGGCGGCGGACCGGCGGGGCTGACGGCGTCGATCTACGCCGCGCGCGAGGGGATCGACACGCTGATTATCGAGAAGAGCGCGCTGGGCGGGCAAGCGGGCGTGACAGAGCGCATCGATAACTACCCGGGCTTCCCGGAAGGCATCGGCGGGGCGGAGCTGGCCGAGCGGATCATCCAGCAGGCGCGCCGCTACGACGTATCGATGCTGTCGGCGGTCGGCGTGCGCACGGTCGATCGCGACGGCGAGTACCTCTGCGTGACGACGGAGGGCGGCGACGAGTACGGCGCGAAGGCCGTCATCGTCGCGACGGGATCGACGTACCGGAAGATGGGCGTGCCGGGCGAAGACGATCTGATCGGCGCGGGCGTGCACTTCTGTGCGACGTGCGACGGACCGTTCTACCGCGGCTCGAAGGAGCTGATGGTGATCGGCGGCGGCAACTCGGGCGTGGAGGAGGGGCTGTTCCTCACGCAGTTCACGGACAAAGTGGTGCTGCTCGAGTACAAGGAGGAGCTGAAGGCGAGCGCGCTGCTGCAGGAGAAGGCGCGCTCCAGCCCGAAGTTCGAGATCCATACCAACACGCAGGTGCAGGAGCTGCGCGGCGCGGACGGCAAGCTGAGCGCCGTCATCGCGAAGGAGCGCAGCACGGGCGAGACGCTGGAGTTTCACCCGGCGGGCGCGTTCGTGTTCATCGGGCTGACGCCGAACACTGGGTTCTTGAAGGACAAGATCGAGCTGGACAAGTGGGGCTTCGCCGTGACCGACGTGTCGCTGCAGAGCAGCATGCCGGGCGTGTTCATCGCTGGCGACTCACGCGCAGGGAGCACGAAGCAGCTCGCGAGCGCCGTCGGCGAGGGCGCGGCGGTGCTGATCCAGGTGCGGCAGTACTTGCAGAAGCTGGGCGACGAGGCAGAGCACGAGACGGCGGCGTGAGCGCGAGGAGCAGGGGTCAAAGGTCGAGGGATGCTAGAATCGAGGCGTCATGCGAATAGCTGTCGGCTGTGATCACGCCGGGTTTCCGCTGAAGGGGCCTGCCGTCGAGGAGCTGAAGCGCCTCGGGCACGAGGTGATCGACCTCGGCACGAACAGCACGGATGCCGTCGATTACCCCGACTTCGCGCAGAAAGTCGCCGAGGCGGTCATGCGCGGCGAGGCCGATCGCGGGCTGATCATCTGCGGGAGCGGCGTCGGCGCGACGATTGCGGCGAACAAGGTGCCCGGCGTGCGCGCGGCGATGTGTCACGATACCTACTCGGCGCGGCAGGGTGTTGAGCACGACGATATGAACGTCCTCTGCCTCGGTGCGCGCGTGATCGGCGAGGAGCTAGCGCTCGACGTGATCCGCTCGTGGCTGGGCGCGACGTTCTCCGACGAAGAGCGACACAGGCGGCGGCTGAATAAGGTGAAGGCGATCGAAGCGCGCTACCAGCGCGACGCGGCTACGTAACGGCCGCGAGCCAGCCCGCGGCGAGACACGCCGTCGCAATGCCAATCAAGCCGAAGCCGATCTGTAGGCGAGAAGCGTTCGGCTGCTGCATGTACGCCCCGATTGCCGTCGCGAGCAGCGCTGTCGAGGGCACGGCCCCGAGCAAGAAGAGCGGCCAACCGTAGTCGAGGTATGCGCCGAGCGCGAAGGCGAGCGCGATCGCGGCGGCGAAGCTGCCCCACGCGACGACAAGGCTCGGCACAAGACCGATCGTGTGCGCGAGACCGCGCACGCCGGCGCGCCGGTCCGACTCGAGATCGGGCAGCGTGTTCGAGAGGTGCACCGCGAGCGCGGCGAGCGGCGAGAACGCGACCAGCCACCAGAGCACAGCGTCGAAGCGATGGAGGGAGAGCCAGACCCAGATCGGCAGAGCAGGCAGCGCGACCATGAACGGCAGCGGGCTGAGGACGCTGCGCTTGAGCCGCACGTCGTACGCGAGGCCGGCGGCAAGACCAGCTGCGCCGGCGGCGATCGAGAGCGGGCCGAAGGTGGCGGCGAGTGCGCCGGCGGCAATCGCGAACATGCCGGCGAGCGCGAGCGCCCGCGCCGGATCGATGAGCCCGCGGACGATTGGCTTGTTCGGCTTCGTGAGCGCGTCGAGATCGCGGTCGCAGTAGTCGTTCGCCGCGCCGATGGCGGCCTGCGCGCAGAACATCGCTGTCGCGAGTCGCACGAGGACGGACGCCGACGGCACGCCGCCGTTCGCGATGGACGCCAGGACGGCGGTCGCGACGACGTTGAGCATCGTCGGGAAGGGATGGATGACGCGCGCCGTGGCGAGGAGCCGCCGGATGCGGATCGATCTGGTCCGCGGTAGCGTCGCGTCCGCCCGCATGCGCCGATCGTACACCATGGCGCGCGTTGCGGGGGTGGGGGCGCGCGGCTACACTGCGGTCGATGCCCCTCCAGCGTACGCGAATCACGAAGCCGGACGGCCGTCAGCTCTGGTACTACTCCTGGGACCACTCGCCGCCGCAGGTGCTCACGAACACGAAGGCGCCGGGACTGGAGTCGGCGGGGCTGGAGCTGCGCTGGAACCCCGTGCTCGAAGACTGGATTGTCGTCGCGCCGGAGCGGCAGGAGCGCACGTTCCTCCCTCCGGTCGAGTACTGCCCGCTCTGCCCGACGCGCGACGCGAAATGGCCGACGGAGGTGCCGTCGGCGGAGTACGAGATCGCCGTGTTCGAGAACCGCTTCCCGAGCTTCGACCGGCGCGCGCCGAAAGCTTCGCGCACGCGCCTGCCGTTCGCGACGGAGCGCGCGCAGGGAGCAATGGAAGTGGTGCTGTACTCGTCGCAGCACGAGGCGTCGCTGGGCGAGCTGCCTCGGGAGCAGGTCGAGCGCCTCGTCGACGTGTGGGTGGATCGCTACGCGGAGCTGGCGGCGCGGCGCGAGGTGGCGTACGTGCTCATCTTCGAGAACCGCGGTGAGGAGATCGGCGTGACGCTGACGCATCCGCATGGGCAGATCTACGCCTTCCCGTACGTTCCCCCGCAGGCGCAGCGCGAGCTCACATCGGCGGCGCGATATCGACGCGAGCACAAGCGCTGCCTGCATTGCGACGTTGTCGCGGCGGAGACGAAGGCGCAGGAGCGCATCGTTGCGCAGAACGATGGCTTCGTGGCGTTCGTGCCGTTCTACGCGCGCTGGCCGTACGAAGTACACGTCGCGAGCCGCAAGCACCGCGCGTCGCTGCTGGAGTTGACGGCCGATGAGCGCAATGATCTCGCGTCGATGCTGCAGACGGTCGTTCGCGCGTACGACGCGCTCTGGGACCGGCCGATGCCGTTCGTGATGGTGATGCACCAGCGTCCGGCGGACGGCAAGCGCTATCCCGGCTGCCACTTTCACATCGAGTTCACGCCGCCATACCGCAGCCGCGACAAGTTGAAGTACCCGGCCGGCTGCGAAACCGGCGCCGGCACGTTCATCATCGATGCGCGCGCGGAAGAGACGGCGGCGGAGCTGCGCGCCGCCGCGTCGCGAATGACGAGCGATCGCTGATGGAGCCGGAGCGACCTTCACCAAGCGAGCGCCTGTCGCGCGTGCGCGAGGCGTTTCGGGCGCTCTGGGATCGCGCCGCCGAGGGCGTCGCGGAGGCGCCAGGGCGCGTGAACCTCATCGGAGAGCACCTGGACTACAACGAAGGCTGGGTGCTGCCGGCGGCGATCGACCGGAGCGTGCTGGTCGCGTTCGCCGCTCGTGACGACGCGACCGTGCGCGTGTACTCAATCGATTACGACGAGGAGACCAGCGTCTCCTTGAGCGAACCGATCGAGCGCGACGATGCGCACCTGTGGAGCAACTACGTGCGGGGCGTGCTCGCGGTGCTGGCGGCTGATGGTTTCTCGGGAGGCGGGCTGGACATCGCGGTGACGGGCGACGTGCCGATCGGCGCCGGCGTGTCGTCGTCGGCGGCGCTGGAGGTGGCGACTGCGGGCGCGGTGCGCGCAGCATGGCGGCTGGGTCTCGACAACGAGCGGCTTGCGCTGGTCTGCCAGCGTGCGGAGCACGAGTTCGCCGGCGTGCAGTGCGGTGTGATGGACCAGCTCGCGTCGGCGCTGGGGCAGGCAGGCTGCGCGCTGCTCATCGACTGCCGGACGCTGACGCACGAATCGATTCCACTGCGGCTGGAGGAGCACGGCATCGAGCTCGTGATCGTCGACTCCGGCGTGGCACGCCAGCTCGAGGCCTCCGCGTATAACCAGCGGCGCGAGGAGTGCGAGGAGGCCTTCCGGCTGCTGCGCGACGCGATCCGCGACCGGACGATCCAATCGCTGCGTGATGTGACGCTCGATGACCTGGGGAAATACAGCCACGTGCTATCGCGGACGCTGCTGCGGCGCGCACGGCACGTCGTCACGGAACAGCAACGCGTCGTCGATTCGGTTGCGGCGCTTGGCCAGGCCGACCACGCCATGTTCGGTGAGCTGATGAACCAGTCGCACTCCAGCCTGCGCGACGATTTCGAGGTGAGCTGCCCGCAACTGGACCGGCTGCAGTCGCTGGCGAAGTCGTTGCGCGGCGTGCTGGGCGCGCGGCTGACCGGCGCGGGTTTCGGCGGCTGCACCGTGCAGCTCGTGGAGCGCGCTGCGCTGGCTGCGTTCGAGCAGGACGTGGTCGATCGCTATCGCGGCGAGACCGGGCTTGCGGCCAAGCTGCTTGTCTGCCACGCGGCAGACGGCCTTCGTGTGCACGAGGGGGCGGCGTGACGCGCGCGACGGCGGACCGCACGCGGGACCGACTGCGCCTTGCGGGCGGAGGCGTCGCGATCGACGTCGATCTGGCAGAAGGGACGTTCTCGATCGCGCGTGGGCGGTCCGCGATGGTGCGCGATGCGATTGCGCGCGTGGAGCTCGAAGACGGAACGATCATTTCGTCCGCGGGGCTGGCGTGGCAGATGGCGGAACGCCCGCGGCGTTTCGAGGACGGCCACGGCACGGGTGTGCGCGCGCTCCTGCGATCGGCGGCAGGCGCCGCGCTGCGTCTGGCGCTAGAGGTCTGTGTGTATGATGCGCAGCCGTTCGCGCTGCTGCGGCTTGGCGTAGAGAACGGGTCACGGAAGACCCGGCGCGCGCGTTCCCTCAGCGTGGCAACGGAGCGGGGCGGACTGGCTCTGGCGGCGACGGCCAACCGGTGGCGCTGGTTCCGGCACGGGTGGCAGTCGTGGACGCCGACTGCGTCGATCTCGGCCGGCCAGCAAGATCTCGATGTGCGGCCGCCGGTCGATGGGCCGGTTGCGCCTCCCGCCGGGCGGGGCGAGCTGGCGTCGGAAGAGGTGGCCGCGCTGCTCGATCTGGAGACGGGGAAGACGTTGCTGTTGGGGTTCGTGACGGCGCGACGGCAGTGGACGCAGGTGCGGCTCCACGCCTCGCGGCGCGAGATCGAAGCCGTTGCGTTCGCGGACGGAGCGTCGCTGCGGCCGGGCGAGACGTTGTGGTCGGAGCGGCTGCTGGTCGAGATAGCGGATGAGGCGGAGCCGGCGTTCGAGCGGTATGCGGAGGCGCTGGGCCGCGAAATGGGCGCACGTGTGCCGGGCGCCGCCCCGGTGGGCTGGTGCTCCTGGTATTACTTTTTCACGCAGGTCAGCGAGGAAGACGTGCTGCGCAACCTGCGCTTCCTGCAGGAGCACCGCGAGCGGCTGCCCGTGCAGTTCGTGCAGATCGATGACGGGTACCAGACGAACATCGGCGACTGGACGACAACGAACGAGCGGTTCCCGCGCCGCATGGCGCCGCTGGCGCGAGAGATCAAGGACGCGGGCTTCATCGCCGGCCTGTGGCTGGCGCCGTTCCTTGCCGGTGAGACGTCGCGGTTGTACGCGGAGCATCCCGACTGGACGATCGCGGGCGAGGACGGCAAGCCGGCGCTCGCGATGCGCAACTGGAACCAGGAGTGCTACGGACTCGATTGCACGAACCCGCGCGCCGAGCGCTGGCTGCGTGACCTGTTCCGCGAAGTAACGGACGGTTGGGGCTACGAGTACGTCAAGATCGATTTCCTGTATGGTGGCGCGCTGGCCGGGCGGCGGCACGACAGGAGCGCGAGCCGGATCGAGGCGTACCGCCGCGGGCTGGAGGCCGTGCGGGCGGGCGTGGGCGATCGGTTCGTGCTCGGCTGCGGCGCGCTGATCGGGCCGTCCGTGGGCATCTTCGATGCGCAGCGGATCGGGCCGGACGTGGCGCCCTGGTGGCGCTTCCGGCGGTCACGCATGCGTCGCGAGCCCGGGCGGCCCGTCGTGGGCGGTGAGCCGTCGACGGAAAACGCGATGCGCAACATCTTTGCGCGCGCATGGATGCACGGGCGGCTCTGGGCGAACGACCCGGACTGCCTGATGGCGCGAGCCGACCGCACGAAGCTCACGCTGCCCGAGGTGCAGTCGCTCGGTACGGCGATCGCGCTGTCCGGCGGGGCGTTCTTGATCAGCGACGACATGCCGCGCTGGCCGCGCGAGCGGCTCGATCTCGTGTCGTCGCTCCTGCCGCCGCTGGGCGATGCGCCTGTCGCCCGCGATCTGCTACGCGAATCGATGCCGTCGACGTTGGAGGTTGAGGTGCGGCGGTCGTTCGAATCGTGGCGGTTGGTCGGGCGATTCAACTGGCCGGGCCGGCGCGCGACCTTCGCGACGGAGCTGCCGCGCGGGCGCTGGCAGGTCTTCGAGTTCTGGGAACAGCGCTATCTTGGCGAACATGAAGGAAGCATCGCGCTGAGGGACGTGCCCGCGCACGGGGTGCGGCTGCTCGCGCTACGGAAAGCGCTGCAGCGCCCGCAGCTCCTCGGAACGACCCTCCACTACTCGATGGGCGGCTGCGAGGTCGCAGACACGCGCTGGAACGCGCGCCGCCGCGAGCTGCGCATCGATCTGGTTCCGGCGGCGCGAAACGAAGGCCGGGTGTTCGTCAGCGTGCCGAGGGGCTATCGGTTCGTGGAGGCGATGCTTGGAGATGAACCGATCCTGCCGGAGCGGATGAAGGGTGCGCTCGCGTTCGCCGTCGCGCCCGCTGCGCCGACACGGCTGGCGATGCGGTTCCGCTAACAGCTTGTGTTGAACTGGTCTATGACGATGAGGATGTCCGCGATCGTGACGGCGCCGCTGTGATCGAGGTCGGCCGGCGTGCCGGTCCGTGAATACAGCCCGACAGCGTAGAGGATATCGTCGATCCGGACGACGCCGTCGCCCGTGAAGTCAGCGCAGGGATATGATGCCGGGGGCCCGGCCGGAGTCTGCGTCGGCGTGGCCGCCGCAGGTGTGCGCGTGGGCGTCGGTGGCGCGGGTGTGCGAGTCGGCGTGCGCGTGGGCGTTCGCGTCGGTGTGGCTGCAGGCGCGTCCACGACGCTGCCGAAGTCGGTTGTCCAGTACCAGCCGTACGGGCTGCCCGCGACGTACGCCCGGCCGATGCCTATCGCGTTGTAGTTGACGCTCAGCATGTTGGCGTTGTGGCCGGGACTGTTCTTCCAGGCGTTGAACGCATCGGCGGCGGTGGACATGCCGGCGGCGATGTTTTCTCCGATCCAGCCGCCGAAGTTGTAGCCGCAGTCGCGGATGCGCTGGTCCCAGGTGCGCCCGATCGGCGTGTCGTCGTGCGCGAAGTACGCGTTCGCTGCTAAGTCCTGGGACTTCCACGCTGCCGATTTGTCGAGCGTCGGCGACGACGCGAGCGCCCCGAGGCCGTTCTGCTGGCGGTAGTTGTTGATGAGCTGAAGGAACGCCGCCTCTTCGCTATCGTAGCCGGCGGCTGACGTGTCGCACGGGCCGGCGGCGGCCGAGGTGTGCCGCACGGGAGCGCCGAGCGAGAAGAACGCCGCTAGGGCCAGGACGGTCAGAGCGAAGGCAAGCGTGTGCTTCGGGCGCAATGTACTCCTGGGGGCATGGCCCACCAGTTAGACATCGGCCCTAGGAAGGGAACCTGTTGCGCTAGATGGGGGCGCCGGGGGCGACGAGCGGCCAGGGGCGTTCGCGCTCCATAGCCAGGGCGAGATCCAGGAGGAGGGCGTCCTCATGGCGGCGCG
>JBGQHA010000058.1:0-9943 GCA_041497735.1 Dehalococcoidia bacterium
CACGCTGGGGCTCTACGGCCAGCTCCGTGGCGAGAGCGGGCCTCTCGGCGGCTCTGTTGCGAGCCGGCTGCTGCTCACCGTCGCTTCGACGATCGGGGGCGGGACGTCGGAGATCATGCGCAACATCATCGCCCAGCGCGGTCTCGGGCTGCCGAGGGAGTAGTCGAGATGACGATCCTTGACTACAAGCAGATCATGTTGCCGCTTCTGCGCCTCGCAGCGGATGGGGCTGAGCACCCCATCCGCGAGGGGATCGAGCACGTCTCGAGTCTCTTCCACCTAACGGAGGAGGAGCAGAGAACTCTGCTACCAAGCGGCCAACAGCCAGTCATTGACAATCGCGTCGGATGGTCAAAGACCTATCTCATGAAAGCGGGCCTTCTCGAGTCCCACCGAAGAGGACATTTCAAGATTACGCCATTAGGACTCGACGCTCTGGCAAAGGATCCGAAGGCGATAGATAACGCATTCTTGGAGCAGTTCCCCGCCTTTGTGGAGTTCAAGAACTTGCGACGAGGCGCTGGCCGAGATGAATCTCGCGAGGATCTGGCGGAGGCCTCGGATAAGACCCCGCAGGAACTGCTTGAAGCCGGCTATCAGAGGATTCGGAGCGAGCTCGCAGATGAGCTTCTCGCCCTCGTAATGCAGTCGAGCCCGGCATTCTTTGAAAGGCTCGTCGTGGAACTGCTTGTCGGAATGGGATATGGAGGATCGCGCAAAGATGCGGGAGAGGCCGTTGGACGCAGCGGAGATGGCGGAGTCGATGGAATCATCAAAGAGGACAAGCTGGGACTCGACGCGATCTACATCCAAGCGAAGCGCTGGGGCAATGTCGTTGGAGCAAAGGAGGTTCGTGACTTCGTCGGAAGCCTAGTCGGGCAAGAGGCGAACAAGGGTGTGTTCATCACCACGTCGGACTTCACCAAGGATGCTAAAGACTACGTCAGGTTCATTAGCCACAAGGTGATCCTCATTAGTGGTGAAATGCTTAGCGGTTTCATGATCGATTACGACATCGGTGTGTCGACCATCAGCAGTTACCACGTGAAGAAGGCTGACGCGGATTACTTCACAGAAGAGTAGCAGGGCTGAGGCTGCCGCGGGGCTAAGCGTCCTCTAGCACGGCGATAAACTCCGCCGCTGTGACGGGTCTAATGCCGTGATATTCGCCCACGTCCAGGATGTCCCGATCTTCGGTGACGATGTACTCCGCACCACTGGCGACAGCGCAGGAGAAGAACTTGTCATCGTTCGGATCCCGGCAGACGGCGACCTCCTTGTCCGGCTCCACGATGTCGGCCTCCTCGAAGAGGCGAAGGACTCGATCGAGCTGCGGAGGCGCTGCCATCTGAGGGAAGCGCCGGCGCAGAGCGGGCCGGTAGAGAACCGAGATGATCTCCCGAATGATGGCGGGCGAAAGGACGATGACGTAGCGATCAGAGAGGTCGAAGAGCAGATGCCCCCATCTGCCCTTTGGGTTGATGAGCGCGCGCACGAACACAACCGTGTCGAGGACGGCCCTCATCGGGCCTTTGCGCGGGCCTCCCGCAGCGCTCTGTCAATCGCCCGATTGACCTCGGTCTCCGTCTTTCCTCTTAGGGACCGGCGTACCGTCGCGAACTCCTGATAGAGCTGCTTTGCCCAGGGCGAGCCCGGCGCTCTTGGCGCGACCTTTACCGGCTCTACTTCGAGCTTGCCTTCGGTGAGTGTGATCGCCAGCAAGTCGTCGGCCTGGAGGCCGAGGGCGTCGCGCAAGTCCTTAGGAATGGTGATCTGGCCATGCCGCAATTGCTTGACAATCTTCTTCATTCTTCTCGAATCCTAACACACAAACACACATCCTGTCAAACACACATCATGACTACTTCAGCAGCGTCTTCTCGTTGTGGGCGATGCGCTGCACGGCCTCGGCGATACGGCGGGCGCGCGTCTCCGGCTTCTTCGCGTTCATGATCCAGGCATGGTACAAACGCTTCGCGCTCGGCGGGAAGCGCGCGTAGTTCTCGCGCGCTTGTTTGTGCCGCGCGACGGCGCGCGCCAGGTCCGGTGGCGGCTCGAGCGGCGCGTCACGCGGCGCCATGCGATCGGTCCGCCGCGACGGTGTCTCGAACGCGGCGAGACCCGCCGCCGTCATCTTGCCTGCGGCGATGAGCTTGCGCACCCGGCGCTTGTTCAGCGCCGACCACTCGCTGCCCGGCCGCCGACGCGAGAACTTGCGCGCGAAGGTCGCGTCGTCGATGCGCGTGACGGTGCTGTCGATCCAGCCGAAGCAGAGCGCTTCCTCGATGGCGTCTCCGGTCGCGATCACGGCGCGGCTGGTGCTGTGCTTGTAGGAGACGAGCCAGACTTCGCTCTCACGCTGATGGTTCTTGCGCAGCCACTCGCGCCACAACTTGCGCGTCGCGATGCGCACGGTGTTGGAGAGCTTCATGTGGAGTTGCTGGCGGTTTCAATCCGTTCTGTGGCGGCGACTTCTATTCTTTCGCGTCGTTCTTCTTCATCCGCGCTTTGACCAGCTTCCTTATCAGAGAGATGGGAAGTCTTTTGTCCAGAGGAAGGCGGACGGTTGCACTGGTAGTTTCATAATTTTCGAGTTCACTCTTATGTTCCTCTATGACTGGAGAGGGTACATAGAGTCCAATGTGCTTCTTGAAGACCGCAAAATAGGCCAGTCGCCCCTTGTACGCGTAGTAGGGCATTCCGTAGCTGATGCGTTCCTCGGCAGCCGGCGCAGCTTTTCTGATTGCTGCTCGAAGCTCCTTAAGTTTGTTCCGCACTTCCTTCGGAGCCGCGGCAATGTAGGCGTCTACGCTTTTCGGTCTTGGCATTTGCTTCTTCGACGGCAAGTTCCTACGCCCTGTTAGGCCCGCGTAGCGGCGAGCCGTGTTTCCAACATGGCGGAGGGGGAGGGATTCGAACCCCCGGTGGACCGGAGCCCACAGCGGTTTTCAAGACCGCCGCCTTCAACCACTCGGCCACCCCTCCGTTGTCCATTCTACTCGACGTGCCCATCAGGTTCCCCACAAGTGCGGACGGACAAGCAGCTGCTTCAACGCGCCGCCTTGGGGAGTCTTGAAGAAGCGCTCGCGTGCCAGCGCCTCGCCCCTCGTCGAGTAAACCCCTAGGTAGACGAGCGGGAGCGGTCGGCGGGCGCGAAGCGACCGCGTCTTCCCAGACTAATGTTCGGCCACCCGTCCGCGTTCCATTGTGCGGGTTGGGCATCCCCTCAATAGAGTCCACCAGTCGCCGAAACTGTACATAGCAGCATAGGAGGAAAGCAGTGCGTCAAAGCGAGGCGCTTCGGATGTTGGCCAGGCTGGCGGCGGACAACGAGATGGACCGCGTCAGCGGCCTCACCCAAGCCACCCGCATTGTTGGCTCGGCGATCGGCTCGGACGACGTGCGCCTGTTCATGGGCGACGGCGTGCACTTCGAGGCGTACCCCAAGCGGGAAAACGAGGACTTCTTCGGACTTTCTCCCGAAGGTTCCGTGGCAAGAAACACCGAGGTAAGGAGGCTCGGCGGCCCGGTGGTGTATCACGTGGCGCAAGATCGCTGGCCGCGTGACTTCGCCCCTGCCGACGGCCAAGCAGGCGGCGCATACCTGGCCTTAGCCCTCTGGTATGGGGACGCCTCCGCCGGCTCGGTCGTTGCCAATGGCCCCTGGAAGCCGGCAGCAGCCCGGCCCGCAGGCCAATTCCTGGAGGCGGCGGGCCCGGCTCTCGCCATCATGCTGGAGCGGGTCGTGGACGCCGAGCGTGGCGAACGCATACGAGAGCAAATGAATGCGCTCTCCAGCGTGGCACGAGTATTCACTGATGCCAAGAGCATGGAGAGTGTGCTGCAGGACATGGCCAATGCCATCAACAGTGCAGCGGGCTTTCTCACTTCCGTGGACGTGCTGGATGCTCACGGTCGCATCACGATGCGCAGTGCCGGTGCGAGTCGGTATACGGGCACGCCCCTGTATGAGTCGTGGGTCAAGATGATCCAGGCACCGGACCACGTCAAGACGTTGATCCTCAAGGACCGCCAGCCGGTCCTCTTGCCTGACCTCCAGCGCGACCCACGGATCTCAGAGGAGGCGAGAGACTTCTATGTGAGGGCCTCCATTGTGTCCGGGGCCACGTTCCCACTACTCCTGCGTGACAAGATCGTTGGCCTTCTTCGCGTCGGTAGCCTGCAGCCAACCGCGTTTCCGCCGCCTATGGTCGCGCTTCTGCAGGAGCTGGCCGTGCAGGCCGCGATGGTGGTAAACGCAGTCCAGCTCCAGGAGGAACAAGAGCGAGCTAAGAACGCGCTTGGCGCGAGTGAAGAGCGCTTCCGCTCTCTTGTGCAGAACGCCGCCGACCTGATCACTGTGATCGAGGTGGATACGACAATCATTTACCAGAGCCCCTCCATACAGCAGGTACTTGGGTACGCCGCTGGGGAGGTGCTCGGGAAGAAGCTCTCGGACTTCGTCCACCCGGACGATATCGGGCAGATCGTGGCATTCCTACGCGAGGCGATGGACGAACCGAGCGGCGCGGCCTCGATCGTGGCTCGGCTACGTCACCAGGACGAGTCGTGGCGTTACGTCGAGATCGTTGGCACCGATCGGCGACACGTCACCAGCGTGCATGGCTTCGTGCTGAACATACGCGATGTGACCGAGCGGCGGGAGCTAGAGGAACAGCTGCGGTACCAGGCGTTCCACGACCCGCTGACGGGGCTGGCCAACCGGGCGCGCTTCATGGACCGGCTGGAACATGAGCTGGGGCGGTCTACCCGGCATGGCCGGACGGTAGGCATGCTGTTCATGGACCTGGACGACTTCAAGTCGGTGAACGACGCGCTGGGCCACCCGGCGGGAGACCGGCTGCTGCTGGGCGTGGCAGCTCGGCTGCAGCTCTGCCTGCGGCCGGGGGACACGGCAGCGCGCTTTGGCGGGGACGAGTTCGCGGTCCTGCTGGAGGAGATCGACCGGGCGGAGGACGCAGTGGCCGTGGGGGAGCGGATCATCGAGGCGCTGCAGGAGCCCATCGCGCTGGACGAGAAAGAAGTGTTCACCCGGGCGAGCATCGGGGTGGCGCTGGGCCAGCGCGGGCAGCCGCGGGCGGAGGAGCTGCTGCGACGGGCAGACGTGGCGATGTACGTGGCGAAAGGCCGAGGGAAGGGCCGCTGCGAGGTGTACGAGCCGGGGATGCAAGAGTCGATGGTGGAGCGGCTGACGCTGGCGGCGGATCTGCAGCGGGCGGTTGAGCGTGGAGAGTTCGTGGTGCACTACCAGCCGGAGATCGAGCTGTCAACGGGGCGTATCGTTGGGGTGGAGGCCCTTGTGCGCTGGCAGCACCCGGAGCGGGGGCTGCTGCCGCCGGAAGAGTTCATCGGACTGGCAGAGGAGACCGGGCTCATCCTGCTCATCGGGCGGTGGGTGCTGCGCGAGGCGTGCCAGCAAGCGCGGAGATGGCAGCAGTTGTACGCGGCGGAGCCGCCTCTGGCGCTGGCGGTGAACGTGTCGGTGAAGCAGATCCGCCAGGGTGGGCTGGCCAAGGTGGTGGCGGAGGCGCTGCGAGAGTCGGGGCTGCCGCCGGAGAGCCTCATCCTGGAGATCACGGAGAGCGTGATGATGGAGGGCGCGGAGGCGGCCGTCGAGCGGCTCCAGGAGCTGAAGGCGCTGGGGGTGCGACTGGCGATGGACGACTTCGGGATGGGCTACTCATCGCTGAGCTACCTGCGGGGCTTCCCAATCGATGTGCTAAAGATCGACAAGTCCTTTGTGGACGGGATGGGTACGCAGGAGAACGAGGGGGAGCTTGCGGCGACGATCATCGAGCTGGGGCGGGCCTTGCACCTGAAGATCGTGGCCGAGGGGATCGAGCGGCCGGAGCAGCTGGGACGTCTGCGAACGCTGCACTGCAACTTCGGGCAGGGATTCTATTTCGCCAGGCCGGTGGAGGGCGAGGCGATCGACGCGCTGCTGCGCAGCAGCGGCCGAACGCTGCGGCCGCCTGCGGCGGCCTGATTTACGAACCCTAGTGCGCCGCGCTGACCTACGGCGGATTCACTCCGGCGCGTAGATCAGCGCGTTGAGCACGTTCGTCGTCACGATCTGCAGCCGACGGTCCGCGAAGCGGCCGATCTCCTCGTGGCCGAAGTCATCGAGCGCCCAGGACCACTGGATGGTGCCCGCGTTGAACACCGGCGCGCCGGCCGGCCCCGTGTACACCGTCGACGCGCTCTGCTCTGCGCCGTTGAAGCCCTCGACCGGCGACAACGCCACCACGTCGAGCCCCGGCGGCCGCTGCGACTCGTCCGCCGGCTTGTCGTACTCGTAGCCGAGGATACCGGGCACCTCATCGCCCTGCGCGAGGCCGCTGCCGTTGAACACCCAGCTACCGGCGTCGGCCACCACCCACGATTGCTCCGGCGGCGTCGCGTTCGAGCCGTACGTCGTGCCCGTGAGCGTGCCCTGCGGCCGGTCGACAGGGTCCGCCGCCCAGAGCACCGTAGTGCGCTTCGGGTCCTTGGTTGCCATCGGGTCGAGCGCGGCGTCCTTGTAGCAGACGAGCGTGCGGTCCTTGGCGCCGTCCGCGTCCGGCTCGAAGCGCACCTGCCAGTAGACATCGTTCCCGCCGAAGAACGCGAGGCCGACGCCGGCGTCGCGCGAACGCTCGACCTGATCGCGCTGCTGCCACGACCAGTACTCGTCGTGACCGAGCGAGACGAAGCCGTGGCGGTGCGCGAGCGCATCGTTGCGCGCGTGCACGTCGACGTCCGTGGCGTACGTCATCTCGTAGCCCTGCGCCTCGGCCCAGCGCACGAAGTTGTACTCGAAGCGGAAGAACTCGCCGGCGCCGTACTCGGTCACGTCGTTCTCGGTCGGATCGTAGGGCCGGTTGTAGGAGACCTTGTACGCGCGCCCCTGCTTGCCGACCCAGTTGCGTGCTTCGTCGAACGAGCCGTAGAGCGAGTGGTCGCCCCACGCGTTGTAGGCCTGCCAGGTGTTCGTCGAGAGCTGCACGAGCAGATCGGCGCGGCGGCCGTCATCGCGCACGATGATCGGCACGAACGCCTGCTTGCCTTCGGCGTCCTGCAGCCGGGCCATGTAGACGCCGCTCGGCCACGAGCGGTCCAGCTTCAGCCGGTACGATGTCTCCCACCGCGCATCGAGCAGGCCCGCCGCTCGATCGAACTGGCAGCTCGGACAGGCGCGCAGCCCTTCTGCGGGCGTCCAGTAGCCCTGCGGTCGGCCGGTCAAGCTATCCATCGTCTTCATCAGACGAGCGCCGGCGCCGCCGTACCAGCCCATGCGGTACAGCGCAATCGAGTAGCGCTCGCCGTCCGCGCGCGTGCTGACGTGCAGATCGACCGTCTCGCCTCGGTCGTACGATGTTGCGCCGGCGTAACCCGCGATCTCGCCGCCCAGCGCAGGGTCGCTGATCTGCCAGTCGGTCGCGCCCGGCTGTTGGTTCTCGGCGGCGATAGCGCTCGCGGCCGCCGGCTCGGTCGTTGCGACCGGCGATCCCGGGGAGGCCGCCGGCGCAGGCTTGGAGTCCGCGCCGCCGCAGGCGCCTAAGGCGACGCCCAGCGCGGCGACCGACGCGAGCGCCACGCGCTGCCAGAGGCTTCCTTGCCGTCCGAGCTGGATCACAGTCATCAGCTTCGCGAGCGCGGGCCGCTGTCGCAAGCGTGACTGACACGCTCGCGTCATAATGGTTCTCGTGCCTGACGCGATCTACCAGTATCTCGCTGCGCTCGGGTTGGTCTTCCTCATCAACCTGGTGCCCGCCTTCATGCCCGCATCGTGGATGGTGCTGGTCTTCTTCCGCATCAAGTACGGCCTGCCGCTGCTGGCGCTCAGCATCGGCGGGGCGGTCGCGTCCGCGCTCGGCCGGCTGGTGCTCGCCCGGGCCTCCGGTCTATTCGCGCAACACTTCCTAAAGGGCAAGCAGTCGGACCTGCACGAGCTGGGAACGTTCCTCAACGAGCACCGCCAACACGTCGGCCTCGCGACGCTCCTGTACACCCTCTCTCCCCTGCCGACCAACAACCTCTTCATCGCAGCTGGGATGGTGGGCGTCGAGCTATCCTGGGTCTTCACCGGCTTCCTGGCGGGCCGGCTCATCGCGAACACCTTCTGGGTCTGGCTCACCGCGAAAGCGTTCCACAGTCTGAATCAGGTCTTCGCGGAGCAGTTCAAGAGCTGGCCTGGCATCACGCTCGAGACGGGCAGCATCATCAGCGTACTGCTGCTCTTTCGCCTACCCTGGGCGCGATGGCTGCGCCGGCGGCTGCAGCGCCCGGCCGATAATGCGTGAAGCCTCCTTGCTCGCCCGTTATCGCTTCCGTACCCTCAGATCGATGGGACACGTGCCCCCGCCACCTGGCTCTCCGGAGTCAGTGCCGCCCATCCCGCCGGTCTTGCAGCGCGCCCGCTCCGGCAGGCCACCGCCTACGCCTTCCTTTCCGCCATCCGATCGCCGGCCGCGCCGCTGGTTTGCGCTGCCGATCGCCCTTGGCGTCTATCTCTTCCTGGCGCTGTTCACGCTCGTCCAGCCGATCAAGGTCGCGGGCCTCTCGCTCACCGTGCCGATCCCCGGCCTCTCCTCGGCACGCCTCTTCGGCCTGCCTGACAGGCCGTTCACGGTCGCGATCGTCGGCCTGGACATCCGGCCGACGCAGAGCGGCCCGTCGCGCACGGACTCGATCCTCCTCGTCCGGGTCGACACCGCCCATAACCGCGCCGGCATCCTCAGCATCCCGCGCGACGCGATGATGGAGGTCCCGCTCGGCGACGGCACGTACACCGACGATCGCGTGAACACGGCCTTCGTCTACAACTGGTCGAAGACGGCTCCGGCCGCAGCGCCCAACGCGCTCGCCGACACGATCGATCACAACCTCGGCATCAAGATCGACTACTACGTCGTCTTCGATCAGCGCGGCGCGGAGAAGATCATCGATTCAGCGGGCGGCGTCACCGTCAACGTGAAGGCCGCGTTCGGGCAGGACAACTACTCGGACGACGACGTCCACGTGGTGCCGCAGTACTTTCCCGAGGGGACGCATCACCTGAACGGCTATGAGGCCGTCGCGTACGGCCGTATCCGGGAAGGCTCGAGTGACTTCGATCGCATCCGCCGGCAGCAGCAAGTAGCGGAGGGCTTGGTGAGCGAGCTGTCCTCGCCGCTCAGCCTGTCGAAGCTGCCCGGCCTCTGGCACGCCTACCACGGTGCGGTGCAGACGAACCTGAGCACGCGTCAGAGCGCAGGGCTGTTTGTGATGCTAAAGAAGATCGGGACGGGGCGGATGGTCACTCGCTCCTTGGGGGACGCCGCGGTCCCTTGCGGCTACTGCCGCGCTTCGATCCTGCTGCTCGACCCGGACAAGACCTCACAGCTGATCAGCGAAGCATTCGACAACAGCAGCGCCGGCGCGAACGCAGCGCAGCTGCTCGTGGCGGCCGGCGTCACGCCCTAATCCAGGATCCTTCCCGCGGCTAGAGGAACTGCTTGAGCTCGCTGTAGGCCCACCAGATCACAGCGATCACCAGGCAGAGATACAGGATATCTCCAGGGCTCATAGGTGCCACTCCTGGCGGGGGAGCCTGAGTATAACACGTGAAGTTGCCGCGGGCCAGGGACGCGTAAGCGGCTCTTATGAACCTAGCGGGGGCTCACGAGGGCTCTTATTTTGCCTAGCAGTTGTGGTTGTACTGCTTGTTGGCGGCCAGTATGTCCGCGACCGTTTGCTGCCCATCCGGCGGCCCCAGTGTCCACACGTTCCCGCCGATGATCGCTGTCCGGTCCGTGTCGACCGTGTAGAGGGCGTTCCCCTGGTTCTTGCCGTATTGCGCATTCACCTTGAGGATGTCCGCCACCGTCTGCTTGTGCGGCGTGTTCACCTTCTCCGGATTGAAGAAGTCCCAGCGGTTCAGCGGATCGCGCAGCCCGCCAGA
>JBGQHA010000059.1:0-9930 GCA_041497735.1 Dehalococcoidia bacterium
CATGCCATCGCGATCACGGGACGATTGGCAGATCCGGCGACGGGATGGCGTATCATCGGCTTCCTCGACGACTACTTGCCCCTGGGCGCGCACGTCGTCGACGGGCTCTGCGTCGTCGGCGATCCGAGCGCGGCCGCCGAGATCGCTGCGGCCATGGGCGCGAGCGATGTCATTCTTGTCCCACACGCCGTGAGCTGGGAGGCGCAACGAGACCTGATCGAGCTGGCGGCCACGTGCGACCGGCCGGCGCTCAGGCTCGCGCCCGGGCTCTATCACCTACTGGCCACCGGGGCGCGGCCGCTGGATGCCAACTCCGTGCCCCTGCTCTCGCTGGAGCGGCTGCGCGTGACCGGCCTCGACGCCACGATGAAGGCGCTGCTCGACGCGGGCCTGAGCCTCGCGGCGCTGCCTGGGCTGGCGGCGTTGCTGGGCCTGCTCTGGGGAGCGACTCGTCTCTCCGGCGGAGGGCCGGTCCTCGAGCGCCGCCCGGCGCTCGGCCTGCGGGGTGCACGCTTCGATCTGCTGTTGCTGGCGCAGCCCGAGGGCCAACCGCCGGTGCGGGACGCGGGCCGTTGGGCCTGGCGCCTGCGCAGCTGGGCCGCGCACGGCCGGTTGGGAAAGCTGCCGAACCTTCTGAACGTGCTGCGGCGGCGCATGAGCCTCATCGGTCCGCGCGCGCTCGACGCGACGACAAACTTGAGCGACCACGATTGGGCGCGCACGCTGCTGCTGGTCCGCCCAGGCATGACCGGCCCTCACTCGGCCAACGGTCACCAGTGGTCCTCCGAAGAGCAAGCGATCCTGGACGTAGCCTATGTGCGCGAGTACTCGCTCTGGGTCGATTTGCGGCTGCTCTTCGCGTCGGCCAGGGGTATGCTGCGCGGGCGTCGCTCCCTTCCCGCGTCGTACGCTGCTCGCAGCGAACTGCTGTTGGAGGCAGAGAGGGCGGCGCGCTAGCGGGCGCGTTCGAGGACGGCGAGATACATGTCTCGGCCCCCTCGCCAGAACCGAGCCCGTACCGGCGCATAGTTGGCGGAGACGAGGAGCCGGTATCCGAACCGGCTGAGCATGGTCTCCCACTCCTCCTTGGTGAGCAGCCTCTCGTCACCAAAGTCCTGCACGTCGTAGCGCCGGTTCGGAACACTGAGTACCACGTATCGGGCTACGCGCGACTGCTCGGCCAGGAGCGCTTCGATCTGCTCATCGGAGAAGTGCTCGAAGAAGCCCTGCGAAAACACCGCATCGAAAGCGCCGTCGCGGAAACCGAGGTGGAAGGCGTCCATCGCGGCGAAGCGCGCGTTGCCGCGCAGTCGACCGTTATGGCGGACGCAACGCTCGATGAGGGGAGCGCTCAGGTCCACGGAGACAGCCTGGCACCCGAAGTAGGAGAGGAAGATGCTGTGCGAGCCCGTGCCGGCGCCGACCTCGAGCATGCGCCGCGGCTGGAGCCGGCGCAGGGCGCGAAACATGGGAAGGTGGTGCAGCACGTTCCGCACGTGGCGATACCAGGTCAGCTCCGGCGCGTAGTACGCCTCCCAGCTATGGGCGGCTTGGCCTGCGTGACCGGTTGCGGCGCGAGGCTGGACAGCCATGCTTAGCGTTCCCCGGAGTCGCGCAGCAGCGCGAACGGCGTGCTCGCGATGATGCGCAGGTCGCGCCGTAGCGAGCGCCGCCGGACGTAGTCGATGTCGATGCGAGCCATCTCATCGAACGACAGGCGGTGGCGGGAGCGCACCTGGGCCGGGCCGGTGATGCCGGGCTTCACGGCCAGCCGCTCCCAGTGCCACGGCTGGTAGTACCGCACCTCCCACGCCAGCGGCGGCCGCGGGCCGACGACGCTCATCTCGCCTCGCAAGACGTTGATGAACTGCGGCACCTCGTCAATGCTCAGCTCGCGGATGATCCTGCCAACAGTCGTGACGCGAGGATCGTCTACGACCTTGTATACTGGCCGGCGCTCACCATCCGCGGTCTGCTCCAGCCGATACGGCCTGTTCGCCCGGACGAAGTCGCGTCGAAAGAGCCGTTGCACCTCGTCGTTGGCCCCGTGATGCATGGACCGGAACTTGTAGTAGGTGAATGGCCGGCCGAACTGTCCTGCGACCTCGGCTTTGTACAGCGCCGGACCGCTGGAGGTCAGGCGGACGGCGATCGCCACCAGCAGCCAGAGCGGGGCCAGTCCAATGAGGACGGCCAACGCGACCACGATGTCCAGGACGCGCTTCGCCGTCTGGTACGCCCACGAGCTGCGGGCGTCGGTGTCAGTGTAGGGCGATTCGGCGGCCCTCATCTTCGCGGCCTCCGTTGCTGTGCCCGCGCGATCTCTTCCACCACGGCCTGCGCGGTCGTCCGCCAGGAGAACTTGCTCGCCTGCCGGAGGGCGCGTCGAGCGAGGCGGTCGCGCAGCGACCGGTCGGTAAGGATGCGGCGCAGCACGCTCGCTACCAGGGGCGGATCGGCGCAATCGAGGAGCAACCCTCCGCTGCCGACCACCTCCGGGAGCGACGACGTGTTGAGCGCGATCACCGGGGTGCCGCAGGCCATCGCTTCGAGCGGCGGGAGCCCGAAACCCTCGTAGTTAGAGAGGAATGCGAACGCCTGCGCGCCGCGGTACAGCGCCGGCAGTTCGTCGTCTGGGACCTCTCCCACGAAGCGCACGCGGCCGTCAAGGTTGAGGCCACGAGCCAGAGCGCGGAGGGGGGTGGTGTCCGTTTCGACGTGGCCGGGCTGGTCGGGTCCGGCAATGACGAGGTCGCAGTCGATGCCGGCGTCGCGCTGGAGGAGCGCAAACGCCTCGATGAGGCGATCGACGTTCTTGTGCGGGCGCTTGTTCCCTACATAGAGGACGTACGGACGGGCGAGCGGCCCGTCTTCCTTGTCACCGACCGGCCGGTACTGCTCGGCGACCCCTCCGTATACGACGCGCATGCGTTCGCTCGGAACGCCCAGCAACCGCTCGCAGTCGCGCCGCGTGCTCTCGGAGTCGACGAGGACGCGGGCCGCGCCGCGAAGGCTCCAGGGGACGACAGTGCTGTAGTACAGGCGCTTCGCCGGGCTGTACTGGCGAGGCTGCGTGAGCGGAATGAGGTCATGCACGAAGATGAGGCGCGGGCAGCCGGACACGAGCGGCGCGCTCGCCGGGTGCATGGAGAGCAGCACGTCGGCGCCCAGTTCCTTCAGTACTCGCGGCAGCCATGCGTGTTGTCCCAGCGCGCCGCCGGGGCAGGCGGCTGTGCGTTGCTGAAACGGCAGGCCGTCAGCCAGCGGCGGCGCGCCCGGCGCGGTGAGCAGCACGTACCGATGCGCCGGAGCGGCGCTGACCAACCCCTCGATCAGACGCAGCGTGTAGACGCCGATACCGCTGCTCCAGGAGCGCGCGATGCGCGCGTCAATCGCGATGAGTGCCATGGCCTGTCGCCTGCGATAGGGCTGGCTCTCGCGGCTGCTCGGCTGGGCCGCTCTTCGTTGCGGCCCCGCCTCCCGCCCTCTGCGCCACGATTTCCCAGGTGCCGGAGAAAAGCTTGAGGACCGGCACGCGCAGCAGCGCGCCATCGAGCGCCAGCACCTGCTGCGCATGGCTGTCAAAGAGTCTGCGTAAGACGGGGAGCCGGTCGAGGTTCTTAGGGATCATGGAGCCGTGACGTACTGTCCGGACCGAGAAGCCGGCGCCGCACAGGAGGTTGCGCACCTCGCGCAGCCGGTAACGCCGCTCGTGCGCTACGCCCACGAGCTTCTCGCTGAGCCACTCGACCGCGCTTAGCCAGTTCGGGAGTTGATAGACGAAGAAGTAGCCACCCGGCCTCAGCACGCGGGCGATCTCCCGCACCGATCCCCTCTCGTCCGCGACGTGCTCGAGGACGCCGCATGACAGGACGGCGTCGAACGAAGCGTCCTCGAATGGAAGGGCGACCTCGTCGTCCGCTACGGCCACGTCCAGCCCTTGTTCGCGGACCAGCAAGCTCCACGACGCCGACAGGTTGTTTTCGTCGGCGACGGTCAAGCCGGCCGTCGCCAGCCCGCGCCGCCGCAGCAGGTAGCTCATGTGGCCGTACCCGCAGCCCCAGTCGAGCAGCCGGCCTGTCTTGATCACTGACGCGATCTCATCCGCCATCTGCCGGTAATCTCTGACGGCATACAAGTTCGAGAGGTTGGAGACATGCCGGTTCCCCATCGCCTGCGAACGCCGTGCGTACTCGCGGAGGGTCTCAATCTCGTCGTCTGGTGTCGTGTTTGTCATCATCCCCGACCTCTCACGTGAAGTGTCCTGTGTCATGCCTTCTGAGCCCACACGAACGCGCCCGCCCAGAGCCAGGGAAGCCGCCCGAAATGTTGGAGGGCACGCATGTGAAAGCCTGTCTGCTCGAGGAGCCGGCGGAGCGCGGGATCGGAAAAGAACCGGACGTGCGGACCCTCTGCGGCGAAATGCCGGTCGAATCCCTTGACGGCGAGCGCCAGGTTCTTGAGGACGCCGTGGTAGGGCGTGGTCAGGGCGAGGTAGCCACCCGGCCGAAGGGCCTCGTACGCGCCAATCACTAGCTCCCGAGGGAGCAAGAGATGCTCGATTACCTCGAGGGCCACGACGACGTCAAAGGTGCCACTCGGTACGGGCCACGGTCGGCGTTCGACGGAGTGCACGATGATGCGGCAGCAGCCGTGCAACGCTCGGGCGCGCTCCGCAGCCCGGTCCGAGATCTCCAACCCTACTGCCTCCAGACCCCAGCGCTGCGCCTCAGCCAGCAGCGATCCCTCGCCCGCCCCACAGTCCAGCAACCGGTTGCCGGCCAGAGCCGTCCGGTCGAGTTGATCGCGGAGGAGCTTCCACCGGATGGGGCGCCACGGGTCTCTCGTGGGCGCGGGTACCGCTTCTGACCAATAGGCTTCGTAGAACTGTTTGGTAGAGGGTTCAGGGTTCATGGCGCAGCCATCTCTTCCTTTGGCTTGGTCTGGGTGGCGCCCGACGGAGAGGGTCGCGGCGCAACCGTGCGCAGCTCCCAGAGCTTCACCTGCTTGACGAACACGTACACGGCCGACAGGAGCGACAGATAGAGCCCGTGCCACCCGTCCAAGAAGCCGCGCTGGAGGACGTACATCTGGAAGAAGCGCAGGAAGGGCGCGAAGGGCTGGAGCGGCACCCATGCGACGCGGTTCTTCAGCTCGTCCTTGAGCAGGCCGTACGCTGTGTGGTAGCTCCGGTCGCTGGCCAGCCAGCGACGGCCCGCCCGCAGGAGTGGCCCAACGGGTGGCAGCCAGCTGCTCCGGAGGCCGAGCAGCACCGCCTCCTGCGCTTCGAGCGAGGTGCAACGGTTCATGTTCTGGATGTAGTCCTGAAGTGACGCATGGCTGTAGTGCGCGAGATGCTGCGTCAGGCGTCCGATCGGTCCGTCGACGACGATACCCTCATGCACGATGCGCCCATCTGCCCGTCCATGATTCCGGCGAAAGAGTCGAAGCACCGGCCGTCCGCCCCAGCCGCCGTGTCTGATGTGACGGCCAAGAAAATAGGTATCGCGGAAGACGAGATAGCCGCTCTTCCCCAGCCCGCCCGCGCGCACCACCTGCAGGATCTCCTCGGCCAGCGGGGGCGCCACGCGCTCGTCGGCGTCCAGCGCGACGACCCACTCCCGTGTCGCGAGACTGATCGCCAGATCGCGCTGGACGGAGAAGCCTGGCCAGGCGTTGTGGTGCACCTGAGCTCCGAGGGACGCCGCGATCTCCGCCGTGCGGTCGCGGCTGCCGCCATCGACGACGACCACCTGGTCGGCCCAGCGGACGCTCTCCAGGCAGCCCGCGATGTTCGCCTCCTCGTCCTGAGCGATGATGACGACCGAGACGCCGGGCGCGGTCTCCCCTCTCTTCATGCGGCGGCCCGCCTCTCTGCGCGCAGCACCACGCCGTGACGCCGCATGTGCTCGATGGCGGCGCCCGCGTTGTCCTTGACGTCGGGCTGTTCGACGATCCACTGCGCGTACGCTTGCGCGGCTTGCGAGAGATCTCTCGTCGCCCGCCAGCCCAGCCGGCTCAGCTTGTTCACGTCCGGGACGAGGTGGCGCACGTCGCCGAGGCGGAACTCGCCCGGCATATCGATCTCGGGCTCGACGCCCAGCTTCTCGCCAAGCACGCGCACGAACTCGAGGACGGTCACTCCGCGTCCGGTGCCGACGTTGAACGCCTGGAAGTCCGCGTCGTCGCGTTCCATCAAGAAGATGTTGGCGCTCGCCACGTCCTCTACGTTGACGACGTCGCGTGTCTGCAGCCCGTCCTCGTAGAGGACGACCGGCTGTCCGTTGAGCACGCGCTGGGCTAGGATCCCCGAAAGCCCGGAGTAGGCGTTGCGAAAGGACTGGCGCGGCCCGAACGTGATGGCGTAGCGGAGCGCAATGCTCGGGATGCCGTACGTGCGCCCCAGGCCGAGCGCGATCTCCTCCTGGGTGTGCTTCGACACCGCGTAGGCGGTCGCGCCGTTGGTGTGGGTCTCGTCGGTGGCCTGCGGCTCCAGGATCGCCGAGCAGGCGGGGCAACGAAACTCCCACTCGGCGTTCAGGAGCTTCCCGAGCGGACGCGGGTCCGGGTAGAGCAGGCCGTGCTCCCGGCAGCGATACGCCCCCTCGCCGTAGACAGCCTGCGAAGAGGCGACGATCACCTTCTGGACCGGCAGCTTGCGGGCGACGATCGTCTCGTAGATGAGGGCGGTGCCGGCCCCGTTGACGGTGAAGAACTTGCTGAAGTCCGGCAGCAGACCCTGGTACGCCGCCTCGTGGAAGACCACCTGCACCCCTTCCAGCGCCTCGGCCATCGCGGCGGCGTCCGTGACGTCGCCTTCGATGAAGCGCACGTCGTTGGGCACCCAGGGCGGGCGGCCGTACGGGTGGGCGACAGGATCGAGGCCATCGAGGACCGTTACGTCCCAGCCCCTGCTGAGCAGGGCATCGGCGATGTGCGAGCCGATCTGTCCGGCGCCGCCGGTTACGAGCCCTCTCATGCCACTTGCTCCTCCACTGTTCTTCTTCCCGCCGCCGCGATCAGCGACGCGATCACGCGTGTCCGCTGCCCTCTGGTGAGCTTCGGGTAGACCGGCAGCGAGAGGACCCGCTCCGCGCAGCGTTCCGTCACGGGCAGCGCCCCGGGCCCGTAGCCGAGGCTGCGAGCGGCCTCCTGCAGGTGACAGGGCACGGGGTAGTGCACCCCCGTTTCCACGCCGCGCCGGGCGAGCTCGCCGCGCAGCCGGTCGCGCTCGTCGACTTCGATGACGTATTGGTGGTAGACGTGCGTCACATCCGGCGCCTCGAGGGGCGTGCTGACGCCGGCTGCCGTGAGACCCGTGCTGTAGGCGCGCGCGTGCGCCCGGCGCCGCGCATTCCAGGCGTCGAGGAGCGGGAGCTTCAGGCGCAGGATCGCCGCCTGCAACTCATCCATGCGCGCGTTCCAGCCGAAGAGGGCGTGCTCATACCGTGCGGATCGCCCGTGGTCGCGCAGACGGCGTGCCCGCTCGGCGACGGCGGGGTCACTGGTCACCAGCGCGCCTGCGTCGCCGTAGGCCGGCAAGTTCTTGGTGAACACGAAGCTGAAGCAGGCTGCGTCGCCCAGACTCCCCACGCGACGCCCCCGATAGCGCGCCCCGTGCGCCTGTGCCGCGTCCTCGATGACGACGAGGCCGCGCGGGCGGGCGAAGGCCAGCAGCCGGTCCATACTGGCCGGATGTCCGTACAGATGCACAGGCAGGATCGCCGCAGTCCTCGGCGTGTGCGCCGCAGCGAGCTGCGAAACGTCCATCGTGTACGTACGCGGGTCGATGTCCACGAACACCGGCGTCGCTCCCACGGCGATGATCGCAGCCACGGTGGCGATGAACGTGTGCGCTACCGTGATCACCTCGTCGCCGGGCCCGATGCCGCAGGCCTGCAGCGCGAGGATGAGGGCGTCCGTGCCGGACGAACACGCCACCGCGTGGCCGGCCTCACAGTAGGCGGCGAACTCCCTCTCGAATGCCTCCGTCTCCGGCCCCAGATAGAGCCGCCCGCTCGACAGCACGCCGTCGACTGCGCGCAGGATGTCCCCTCGCAACGCGGCATACTCGGTCCGCAGATCGAGCAGCGGGACTAGGCTGCCGAACGCTCTTGCCATGACCTCTCCTCAGGCAGATCGCCGGCAGCCACGCCGGCGCGCTGGAACGCCTCCGCCGCGGGCAGCTCGACGCCTTCGACCCGCGCTCGACTCATCGTGCAGGAACCGTTTCCGGTCGCGACCGTCACATAGGGCGCAGCGATCTCGAGCACCGTTCCCGCCGGCCGGCAGCGATCGTCTTCCGCCGCCCACACGGGATGGCAGACCTCCAGCTCGGTTCCCCGGAACGCCGTGCGCGCTGAGGGGAAGGGGGGAAACGTGAGCGCCCGCACGAAGCAGCTCACCTGCTCGCTGGTCTGCCACCAGCCGATCCACCGGTCGAACGGGTAGCCCGGCCGGTAGTAGGTACCGACCGCGTCCTGCGCGCGCCTCGGCGCCCGGCCGCGGAGCAGCAGCGGGAAATACCGCTCGAACAGGAACACGCCGGCCTTCGTACAACGCTCGTACACGTCGAACGCCGTCTCGTGGTCGCCGGCCGGCACCGCCAATTGCCCGATGACGTCGCCCGTATCGACGCCGGCGTCCATGTAGTGCATCGTCACCCCCGGGTCGTTGCCGTCGATGATCGCCCAGGGAATGGGCAGCGAGCCCCGGTTGTAGGGGAGGAGACCGAAATGGAGGTTCACTGCGGCAACGCCGGGCAGCTCCAGAAGACGAGGCCGCAGGATCTTGTCGTAGAAGACCGACAGCAAGACGTCCGGCCGCAGCCGTTCGAGGACAGGGAAGAAGTCTCGATCGTTGATGGAGCGCGGCTGGTGGATGGCGAGACCACGCTCTTGTGCGTATCCAGCCAACGACGGATACCAGCGTTGCGCCGCCGCGTTGTCGTCCGCGCAGGGCACCACGCCAACAACGTCGACATCGGACATGCGCAGCATGCTGTCGAGGCACTGCACCGCCAGCGCCTTCCCTCCGAGAAGGACGACCCGATGGCGCGGAGCGGGGGCTCGTACGCTGCTTGCGCTAGCCATGCGCGCCTCCCCCTACACGCTCCGGCGCGCCATCCCGCTGCATCGAGCGGCCAACAGCGTCCAGCGTACGGGCGACGGCGAGCACGGACGCCGGGGCGACGCCGGGTTCGGTCCGGCGACCGCAGACGCGATCGATGAACACCTGCAGCTCGCGACGCAGCGGTTCCTCCCAGACCACGCCGGCCACCCGGCAGCCCCGGTCGAAATGCCGCCATCCCCGGTTGGCGAAGGCGTCGACCCCCTCGATCGGCTCGTAGCCGCGCTGGAGGATGCGTACTGGCTCGTCCTCTCGAAGGTCGTCATAGTCCGCCATGGCCTCGGCCCCCACGAGCGTGAGGCGGCGCGTCTTCACCGGTTCGTACCAGCTCGCGTAGCAGAATGCCGCGGCGCCGCTGGCGAAGGTGAGGCGCGCCATCGCCGAGTCCGCGATGCCCGGTGTGAGGACGCAGGCGCCGTTTGCGCTCGCCGCGACGGCGGGGCCCAGCAGCTCCTGCAGGATGTAGATGTCGTGGACCATGCAGTCCAACGTAACGTCGACATCGTCCCGCACGCGGGGGCCGTGGCTCGCCCGCACCGCGAATGCAGCCCTCACGCTGCCCAACCGTCCGGCGGCGACTTCCTGTCGGAGAACTTCGACCGAGGGGTTATAGAGGAAGGTGTGTCCGGCTTCCAGCGCCAGTCCGCGACGCTCGGCCGCCTGATACATCTCTTCCGCCTCGCCGGCGGTCGTCGCGAAGGGCTTCTCGACGAGCACGTGTTTGTCGTGGGCCAGGGAGGCCAACGTCAACTCCCGATGGGTGTGCGCCGGCGTCGCGATGATCACGGCATCGATGGCAGG
>JBGQHA010000060.1:0-9913 GCA_041497735.1 Dehalococcoidia bacterium
CGCTCCCCGCCGAAGCGCGTGTGGCCGTACAGCTCATCAACGAGCGAAATGGTACGTACAGTGGTTTCCGGCGAGAGGAGCACCGTCACGCGCGCATCGCTGCTGGCGACGCGATCGATGAGGTACGCGCTGGGGGACTGGCCGCCGGTGAGGATCAGGCAATCGGGCTCCGTCGCCAGCGCGGCCAGGTGGAGGTCCATCTTGTCGAAGCGATTGACGACGGCCTTGCTGCCGTGCTGGAGGAAGTACGGCTGACCGGGATCGGCTGAGATAGGTCCCAGCATGACGTACTCAACCGCCTCGTCTTCTGCCTCCCCCTCGACAAGACGCGAGGCGTGGAGCGCTTCCGCCAGCTCGCGGACGTTCGGGCCGGCCAAGAGGCGGTCCTCCGGTAGCGCGGCCAGGCAGCGAACGCCGCGCGCTTCGAGCGCCGAACGGGCCGCTTCGATCCGGCGCTGCGGCTGGCGTGTGAGCGCCACGCCCAGCAACGAATCGCCCAGAGCGCTGGCGGCTGCGGCGACATCGCCGAGCGCGAGGTCCTCGGCTGCAGCGGAGACCAGGACCACCTTCGCCTCCAGCCGCTTCGCGAACTCTTCGACCGGGCCGGCAGGCGCTTCGAGCAAGAGAGTGGCGCCCGCCGCGCCGGCGTCCCTCGCCTGGGCAAGCGCCTCTTGCTCCGTGATGGCGCGGCCTGTCGAGGTGCAGCGCGGCGTCGCGGCAAGTGCGAGGGCGTCGTCCTCGGCCGGAGCGTCCGCTCCTTCCGCGCCGCGAATGCGCCCGATCCGGACGTCGCGGCTATCGCCGAGCGCGGCTCCTAAGCCCGCCGTGACGGTTGTCCGGCCCTCTGCCGGAAGAAGCGAGGCGATCACGATCGATGGCATCGCGGGCAGTATAGCGGCGAGTGCTGCGGCGGGCTACGGGACGCGCGCTTGCCGCTCTTTCCAGCGCGTCGATAGAATGCCAGACAGGGCCGAGGTAGCTCAGTTGGTAGAGCACTACACTGAAAATGTAGGTGTCGGCGGTTCGAGTCCGCCCCTCGGCACCACCTCACGAACCTGGCGTAGCCCGGCTAGCTGATCGCATCTTCCGGCGGCGGTACACTCCAGTCGTGAACACAAGTTGGCGCTTTCCGCGCTGGGGCGGCTACGCCGTCGCGCTGGTGCTGACGACGGCGGTCACGGGCGTCATCGCGCTCACGCGCCTGCGCGGCGAAGTCGCGAATATCTCGATGCTCTACTTGCTGGCCGTGCTGGCGAGCGCGGTCATGTTCGGCAGCGGGCCCGCCATCATGGCAGCATGTGCCGCCTTCGTCGAGTTCAATGTCCTCTTCCTCGAACCCAGGTACCGCCTCACGGTGTCAGAGCCCGGCGAGTGGGTCGCACTCGTCCTGCTCCTCGTGACGGGCGTGATCACGGGCCAGCTCGCCGCGGCGATACGCAATCGCGCGCAGGAGGCGGAGCGCCGCGAGCGCGAGGCGATCGTGCTGTACGACGTCGTCCGGCTGATGGCGGGCGCGGACCTAAGTCACGCCCTGGCCGCCGTGGCGGAACGCCTTCGAATCGAGTTGGGCATGGCTGCCGTGCTCATCGACATGAGCGGCAGCAGCCCCGCGATCGCGCGGGCGGAGGCGGGCGCGAGTGACGCGCTCGAGCTTGCGCGCGCTGCGCAGCGAGCGCCGGCGCGGCTACTGCGGGAGGGCGCGCCACCCACGGCGCAGCAACGCGGCTCCGCCGGCCGGTGGATCAAGGTTGTGCCACCGCACGCACCGGCCGAGCGAGGCCGCCGCGGACCGCTGCACACCGTGCCCATTGGTTCCGAGGAACAGCAGATCGGCTCGCTCGTGCTCGTGCAGGCCGGCGGCCGTTCTCCTCTCACGCCTGCCGACGACCGCCTGCTCTCGGCCGTGGCGAACCAGATCCGCCTCGCGGTTGAACGTGAACGCCTGCGCGAGGAAGCGACCGAGGCGGAGGTCTTGCGCCGGACGGACGAGCTGAAGTCCGCGTTGCTCAGCGCCGTCTCGCACGATCTGCGCACGCCGCTGTCATCGATCATCGCGTCGGCAGGCAGTCTGCTGCAGGAGGATGTCGCCTGGACGAAAGAGGAGCGCGGCGAGTTCGCGAAGGCGATCGAGGAAGAGGCGCAGCGGCTGAATCGATTGGTTGGCAACCTGCTCGATCTCTCGCGCATCGAGGCGGGCAGCCTGAGGCCCGAGAAGGGTTGGTACGATCTCGGCGCATTGATCGATGACGTCGCCGGGCGCCTGCGACCGCTGACCGCGAGGCACACGCTGCGCGTCGATGTGGCGGAGGAGATGCCCCCGGTCCTGCTCGACTATGTGGAGATCGACGACGTGCTGTCGAATCTCATCGAAAACGCGGTGAAATACGCCCCGGCCGGAACGGAGATCGTCGTGCGCGCGACCGTCTCAGGCGGCGAGGTGAACATCGAGGTTGCGGACAGGGGCCCGGGCATTCCGGAGCAGGCGCTACCGCACCTGTTCCAGCCGTTCTACCGCGCGCAAGACGGCGCCGTGCAGGCGAAGGGGACAGGTCTTGGCCTGGCGGTGGCCGAGGGGCTCGTGCGCGCGCACGGTGGCAGGATACGCGCTGAGAACCGGGCAGAAGGAGGCGCGCGCTTCGTCGTCACGCTGCCGCTCGGCGAGGCGCCGGTCGCCGCCTCAGAGCAGCGCCCATGAGCGGCGCGCGCATCCTGGTCGTCGATGACGACCCCGGCATCCTGCGCGCGGTTAGCACCAACTTGTCGCGCCATGGCTACGACGTCCAGACGGCATCGACGGGCGGCGAGGCGCTCGATGAGTTTTCGCGCAGCCAGCCCGACCTGCTGCTGCTCGACCTCGGCCTACCCGACTGCGACGGCATCGATGTGATTCGCCGCGTGCGGGAGCATGGCACTACGCCGATCGTCGTGCTGTCCGTGCGCGGCGCGGAACGCGACAAGGTAGCCGCGCTCGACGCCGGCGCGGACGATTACCTCACGAAGCCCTTTGGCGTCGAGGAGCTGCTCGCGCGCATGCGTGTCGCGCTGCGTCACGGCGGGGCACAGCCCGCGGCGACCCGGTTAACGATGGGAGAGCTGGAGATCGATCTCGAGCGCCGCCGCGTCCGGCTGTCGGGGCGGGACGTACACCTCACACCGACGGAGTACAGTTTGCTGAGCGCGCTGGCGCTCCATGCCGACCGCGTCCTCACCGATCGCATGCTGCTGCAGCAGGTGTGGGGGCCGGAGTACGGTTCGGAGGCGCACTACCTCCACGTCTACGTCGCGCGCCTGCGCAAGAAGATCGAGGCGGACCCGCAGCGGCCGCGCTACTTGATCACGGAGCCTGGCGTCGGCTACCGGCTGCTCACCCAAGAAGCGTAGTACAAGCAATATTGAGCAATCGTTGAGCGCGGCGCCGCGCTCGTTGAGGCGCTGTTGAGCGCCCGGGAGCCACACTTAGCTTGTGGAATATCCCGTCATCCTCATTGTCGAAGACGAAGTCACGCTGCGAAAGATCATCGCGCGGAACCTGGCGGCTCGCGGCCGCCAGGTCCTCGAGGCTGAGACGGCAGCGGAGGCGATCGAGCAGGCTGCCGGAAGGCGCCCCGATCTCCTGCTCCTCGACATCAATCTGCCCGACCGATCGGGCTGGGACGTGCTGCGCGAGCTGAAGGCCCGCGAGACCGACGTGCCGGTCATCATCATCTCCGCTGTGCGCATCAGTCCGGCACGGCTTGATGAGTTCCGGCCGCTGGCCTACCTGCCGAAGCCCTTCCCTCTGGAGGCGCTCCTGCGTCTCGTCGAGGGTACGCCGGTTGCGCAGGAGGAGCGCATCTAGAGGCCATGCGAGAGATGGACCGGCTCGACTACCCAACGCCGCCCGTCGGTGCTGCCTGTCAGCAAACGACCGAGCAGGCGCTGCGCTCGGCCTGCCAGATGTTGCACGACGCGCCGCCTTCCGTTGTGACGAGGGTCGCGCTTTCGATCGGGCTCCGAAATGCGCGCGAAGCCTGGCGGGTTCGCGCCGTTGTCGACGAGCTGGCAGCAACGTGTGGCCTGTGCGCGGACGTGCGCGCGAGCGACGAGCGTGTGCTGGTGCTGCTCTCACGGTCGAGCTCTGCGGAAGCGCGATGAGGATCCGACAGATGGCCGTTGAGGTGTACTTCACGGTCATGCCTGTGCTCGCGAAGCCGCTGGGGGACTGATGCTGGAAGACCACCCGGCAGGCGACGACTCGCCCGACCAAGAGCGCGGAGCGAACGGCCCGGGTGCCGCCCGCTCCGCCCCGCTCACGCCCGACCTAGAGCTCCGAGAGGTCCGCCGGGGTACGAAACCCGGTTCCCGCTACGTCCGCCTCACCCCGAAGCGCGACCTGCCCTTCCGCCGCGTCGGAGAAGGTGAGTTCCAGGCGACCGAGGTCGCCATCCGCCCGCGCACAGGCCTCGAACGCTTCTGGCGCGGCTTCAAGCGCATCGTCGTCGGCGCGCCGCTCGCGACCTCGGAGCTGGACGAGCAGAAGATCTCGAAGGTCAAAGCCCTTGCGGTCTTCTCATCGGACGTCCTTTCGTCGAGCGCCTACGCCACCGACGAGATCTTGCTCGTGCTTGTCGCAGCGGGCGCCGGTGCGCTTTCGCACTCAATCGAGATCGGCGTCGCCATCGGCATCTTGCTCGGCATCGTCACGCTTTCGTACCGCCAGACCATTCGCGCATATCCTAACGGAGGCGGCGCCTACATCGTGTCGAGAGAGAACTTGGGCGATGTAGCGGCGCTCACGGCTGCGTCCGCCCTCTCCGTCGATTACATCCTGACCGTGGCGGTCTCCGTGGCCGCAGGCATCTTCGCCATCACATCGGCGTTCCCGGAGCTGCACCCGTACAGGGTCGAGCTCTCCATCGCGGTGATCGCGTTCGTCACGCTGGCCAACATCCGCGGCATCCGCGAGTCGAGCACCATCTTCGCTGTTCCTACGTACGCGTTCATCTTGGCATTCGCGACGCTGCTGGTCGGCGGCTTCGTCCGGATCATCCTGGACCCCGGCCTGCGAGCGGCCATTCCCGATTCGGCGGTCCCGGCAGGGAGCGCGGCGCTAGGGCCGTTTCTCCTGCTCCGGGCGTTTGCCTCCGGCTCCGCCGCACTCACAGGCACCGAAGCCATTTCGAACGGCATCCCCGCGTTCAAGAAGCCCGAGTCGCAGAACGCGGCCACGACCCTGATGTGGATGGCGCTCATCCTGGGCACATTCTTCATCGGCCTCACCGTGCTTGCACACCAGTTGGGCGTGCACCACGCCGACCAAATCTCAGTTCCCGCGCAGGTGGCGAAGACGGTCTTCGGGCGTGGGCCCATCTTCTACGTGATCCAGGCAGCAACGGCGCTCATCCTTCTCCTCGCAGCGAACACGAGCTACGCTGACTTTCCGCGTCTCGCGTCCATACTTGCCAAGGACAAGTTCCTGCCGCATCAGTTCACCTTCCGCGGCGACAGGCTTTCGTTCTCGCACGGCATCTTCGTGCTCGGCTTGGCGGCAACCGCGTTGCTCATCATTTTCGACGCCGACGTGGACCGCCTGATCCCGCTCTACGCGTTCGGCGTGTTCGTTTCCTTCACCTTGTCGCAAAGCGGGATGGTCGTGCATTGGCTGCGTCTGCGCGAGCCGGGCTGGAAGAGCAGCATCATAATGAACGCGGTCGGCGCCGCCGCGACATTTGTCGTGGCGCTCATCATCGGCGGGACGAAGTTCCTGAACGGGGCCTGGATCAGCATGTGTATCATGGTGCTCCTGGCCGTCGCTTTCGCGGCGATCTACCGGCACTACCAGTCGGTCGCTGAGAAGCTTGAAGTGGAGCCGCCGGTGGAGCCCCTGCCCGCGCCCGCCGTCACGAGCGAGCGAGGCCGCGGACGTGCAATCCTTATGCCCGTCGATGCGGTGAACCGGGCCGTGTTGCACACGCTCGACTTCGCCCGATCGCTCTCCGGCAACGTGACGGCAGTACACATCACCGATGAGCTGGAGGAGGGCGAGGCCCTGCGCGAACGCTGGGACCGCACCGTCCCGGACACGCCAATCGTGATCATCGAGTCGCCGTATCGCTCGTTCGTCGCGCCGATGCTCACGTACATCGATATGATCGACCGCGCCGATCCCGGCGCTTACGTCACGGTGGTGCTGCCGGAGTTCGTGCCGGCGCACGTCTGGCAAGGATGGCTGCACAACCAGTCGGCTGGCAGGCTGAAGCGAGCGCTTCGGAGCCGGCCGAACACGGTCGTCATCAACGTCCCATACCACCTGCCGACGTAGGGGCCGCTATGGGTCACTCAACCGGGAGCTCATGAATCCGTTTGAGGGGTATCTGTACCGGTGATAGGTTTGTCTGGGGATTGATGGGAAAGCGCACGTCGACCCTAACGCGAGATCTGCGCTGGGGCGCTGTCGTAGCCGCAGGCGGCACAGTCGCCCTGACCGCCGCGATGGCGCCCTTCAGAGCAAAGCTCGGGCTGCTCAATGAGGGCCTGCTCCTCCTTCTCTTGACCCTTCTCATCGCGGCTATGTGGGGATGGAAGGTCGGGCTGTTCACAGCCGTCCTGACCAACCTCACCCTCAACTTCTTCTTCGTCGATCCGCTTCATGCCTTCACCGTGCAGCGGCCGCGCGACCTCGTTGCGCTGTTCGTCTTCCTCGTCGTTTCGCTGGTAGGCGGCACGCTGCTCTCGCGCGCGCGGGAAGCGGCCGCGACGGCACAGCGCCGGCAGGCCGAGACGCAGGTGCTGCTCGAACTAAGCCGCGAGCTCATCGGTCGCGCCGAGCCGGCCGATGCCCTGACGACGCTCTGCGAGAACGTGGTGCGGGCGCTTGAAGCGCCAGGAGCGAGTGTGCTCAGCCCGACGAATGGAGGCTGGACCGTGCTCGCGTCCTCCGACGGCCAGAGCGCGCGCCCGATGGCGACGAAGAACGAATCGATGACGGCCATGAGCGCGCTGCAGTCCGGCTCCATCAAACAGCTCGGCCGCATCGGTCTACCATCCGATCGGCCGCTGCGGCTTGGCATTCCAGGACGAGGCATCGTCGAGGTGCGCGAAGGCGTTGCTTTCGTGCCGCTGCGGATCGGCGAGCGGCCTCTCGGTGTGCTGCGTCTGGATGGCCCGATCGGGGAGACGCCTTTCCGCGAGCATCCGGAGGACCTGCTTTCTGCCTTCGCGCGCGAGGCGGCGCTCGGCGTGCAGCGCGTCGAGCTGGCGCACGAGGCTGCGCACGCCGCCGCTCTCCGGGAGGCCGACGAACTGAAGACGGCTTTGATGGCATCGGTCTCGCACGATCTGAAGACGCCGCTCGCAGGAGCCAAGGCGGCGGTTTCCAGCCTGCTCGACAAGTCGGTCTCCTGGTCCAAGGAGGACATCGACGCGTTTCTCGAGACGATCGACTCGCAGATCGACCGCCTCAACCGCGTTATCAGCGACATCCTCGACCTGAACCGCATCGAGTCGGGCGTCGTCACGCCTGTGCGACGTATCGTCAACGTCCGTACGCTGCTGGAAGAGGCGCTAGTGCGCACACGTACGGCCACGGCGGGGCGGCGCGTCTCGGTCGACGCGCCTGAAGCTATTGCGGCCAACACGGACGAGGGGCTGATGCTGCAAGCGCTGGTGAACCTCATCGAGAACGCCGCGAAATACTCAACGCCCGGAGGCGCGATCCAGCTATCGGCCGCGGCCAAAGCATCCGGTGTGGAGCTGAGCGTGGCGGACGAGGGCCCCGGCATCCCAGAGCAAGACATCCCGCACATCTTCGAGCGCTTCTACCGAGCCGCCGACCAGAGCCGGCAGATCAAGGGCAGCGGGTTGGGGCTGGCTATCGTCGAGGGCTTCGTGACGCTTTCGGGTGGCACCGTGTGCGTGGAGAGCTCCGCACGCGGAACGCGCTTCGTGATTACGCTGCCGCCTGCAACCGCCGTGGGGGTCGCATGAAACCAAGAATCCTTATCGTCGACGACGAGCTGCAGCTCCGGCGCGCCCTCGCTCGTTCGCTGGCTGGCCACGATTATGCGGTGCGCGAGGCCGAGGACGGAGCCGGCGCGCTCTCCGCTTTCGGGGCGTTCAAGCCGGACGTGGTGCTGCTCGACCTGATGTTGCCCGACATGAGCGGCGTCGATGTTTGCCGCCAGCTGCGACGTAAGCATCGGACGCCGATCATCATCCTCTCCGTCGTCGGCGAGGAGCAGGCGAAGGTGGCGGCGCTCGATGAAGGCGCGGATGACTACCTAACGAAGCCCTTCGGCATGGACGAGTTGCTTGCGCGCGTCCGGGTGGCGCTGCGGCGCGGAGCGTCGGACCGGACGCAGCAGCCGGTCTTGTCCGCGGGCGAGCTGACGATCGATTTCGAACGCAGACTCGTGACCCTGGACGGTCGCGAAGTACGCCTGACGCCGACGGAATACAGCCTGCTGAAATACCTCGCGCTGAATGCCGGGAAAGTCCTCACACACGCGATGACTCTGCGCGAGGTGTGGGGAGCCGACTACGTTGACGACACGCACGTGCTTCGGACCTGCGTGAACCAACTCCGCACCAAACTCGGCGATGATCCGGCTGCGCCGCGCTTCATCCGCACCGACCCTGGCATCGGCTATCGGTTCGTCACTCCCGACGGCGATTCCTGACAATTCCCGTATCCTCACGACCCGCTCGCTGACCCAGGCCTGACGCGCAGCGTCCTACTATGGTCGTATGGACATCCTGATCGTCGAAGATGATGAGACACTACGCCTTATCATCGCGCGCAGCCTGGCGGCGCGCGGACACCGGATCACTGAGGCACCGACTGCCGCGGAGGCCGTCAAGCTGGCCGAGAAGGCGCAGCCTGACCTGCTACTCCTCGATATCAACCTGCCCGATCGGTCGGGCTGGGACGTGCTGCGCGAGCTCAAGGCACGCGAGATAAACGTGCCGTTCATCATCATCTCCGCCGTGCGCGTCAGCCCGGCGCGGCTCGAGGAGTTCCGCCCGCTCGCCTATCTGCCGAAGCCCTTCCCTCTCGAAGCGCTCCTGCGCCTCGTAGAAGGAGCGCCGGTTGCGCAGGAAGAGCGGATCTAGAGGTGATGCAAGAGATGGACAGGCTTGATTACACCACACCGCCGTCAGTCGATGTCGACTGTCAACCAATAACCGAGCGGGCGCTTCGCGCGGCGTGCCTGATGCTACACGACGGGTCTCCTGCTCTCGTGACGAAGGTTGCGCTCTCGATGGGCCTGCGGAACGCGCGCGAGGCCTGGGGAATCCGCGCGCTGGCCGACGAGCTGGCGGCGGCGTACGGCCTCTGCGCGGACGTACGCGCCAACGACGACCGCATCCTCGTTCGCATCTCGCGGCCGGACACGAGCCCCGGGGCCGAGGGGCGATGACTGGCGGGCAAGAAGGGCTCTCCAAAACAGGCCAGACGGCTGGTGCGCTAACGCCGCCCCGCGAGCACAATGAGTCCAGGTTGAAATTCGCGTGGGGAGGCTAGCATGAGTGACGCCGTATTCGTCGTCGTGACCGCATTTCTCTTTGGCGTGATGTTCGTCTCCATCTGGGCGCTGGAGCGCGTGTGATGGCCGAAAACATCATCCTTTCGATCGGCGCGGGTCTTGTCATGCTGTATCTCGTCTTCGCACTGATCCGGCCGGAATGGTTCTAGGATGACGGCCAGCGGCATCCTCCACATCCTCCTGTACTTCGCGGTCATCCTGGTGCTCACGAAGCCGCTGGGCGCGTACATGGCGGCGGTGTTCCAGGGCGAAGGCCAGCTCGCGAAGCGCGTCTTCGCGCCGGTCGAGCGCGTGATCTACCGCGCTCTCTTTGTCGACGAGACAGCGGAGATGGACTGGAAGCGCTACGCGCTGAGCGTGCTCATCTTCAGCACGCTGAGCATGTTCGC
>JBGQHA010000061.1:0-9856 GCA_041497735.1 Dehalococcoidia bacterium
GCACGGAATTTCGTCCTTACGTGTAGGGACGTCCTCTCGGGCGTCGACTTCGAGAGCGACGGCGCGATCATGTATCAGGGCCGGCGAACGCGCGTGTCCGCAAACCCGATCTCGGTCGACATCGCTACGCTGCGACAGCAAGTCGCCGCTCCGGAGGCGCGACCGCACTTCGACCGTCTCGCCGGAGAGCTAGGCGAGTTCACAATCGTGCGCGTGGACCGGCTCGACCCTAGTAAGAACATCGCGGCTGGGTTCCGTGCCTTCGACGCGCTGCTGTGCAAGCATCCCGAGTGGTTGGGTCGGGTGCGATTCCTTGCGTTTCTGGTGCCTTCGCGCACCGACGTGCCGGAGTATCAAGCGTACGTTAGCGAAGTCTTCGCCCTGGTCGAGTCGATCAACGCGCGGCACGAGCGCAACGGTTGGCGTCCCATCTCGGTATTCCACGAACACAACAGGCTGCAAGCGCTGGTCGGACTCGTGCGGTATGACGTGCTGCTGGTGAACTCTGTGGCCGACGGGATGAACCTTGTCGCGAAGGAAGGCCCGGTCGTGAATCAGCGTAATGGTGTCCTGGTGCTCTCGACGACGGCCGGCTGTTTCGATGAGCTTCAGGGCGGTGCTCTGCACGTGCAACCCAATGACATTGAAGGCACCGCGGAGACGCTCCACCGAGCGCTCTCGCTCCCGGCCGAAGAGCGCCGGCAGCGTGCCATTCGCTTGCGGCAGGCGGTCGCGCGCCACGACTTCAATCGCTGGCTTGAGCACCAACTACAGGACCTCGCGACGCTCGAATGCGCCGTCGAACCTACCCCAGCGGGGCGGGTTCTGGCGGTGGGCTCAGGCAGGTCGCGCTAGTCGGCGCCATTGCGACGCACTAGGTTTGGCATCAGCGGTGGTTGTAGAACTCTACTTGCCACCGCCATTCGCTTCCGTCGTCTGCGTTTGACCACGAGCGCAAGATGCCGACTTCGCCGCCGGGCAGGATGATCGGCAAGCCAAGGTCCTGTTTCTCAGGCCACAGGTCGAGCCGGCTGATCGCAGTATCGTCTCTGGTGAGGCGCGCTATCGGCCGGTCCGCCGTGCGCGGCAGATTATCGCCAAACGCCAGTCGCTGACCTTCGTCGTCCCGCACCTCGACGCGCAGGAGGGGCGGCGGCGCGTGCACCAACAGGACGCTGGCCGCTTCCATTCGACCACGAGCAAATGCGAGACCTTGGGCTGCGGCCGCGGGAAACCATAAGTCCCAAATCTCAATCATTGCTGGGAGATAGTATCACAGGATGCGGGAAAGCTCGTCCGACAGGGTGTTGAGCCAGCTTCTTCACTTCACGCTCAGCGGCCGATCTTGTCGTTCATACGGTTGATCTCGCCGCCGACCAACAGAATGAACGCGCTGAGGTAGAACCACAGCATGAGGATCACCACGCGGCTAGGGCGCCGTAGGTAATCTGGGTGTGCACGTGCGCGATGTAGAGCCCGAACAGGTACGTCGTCACTGCCCACGCGGGTGTGAAGAGGAGCGCTCCGACTGAAGCCCACGGCAGCTTTACCCGCCGTGCCGGCGCGTAGCGGTAGAGGATCGTAGTCTGTTTTGCGCTTGGCGCCTCAATCATTCGGGTTCTAGCTATCGTTACAACTCGAACAATACGCTGCCGCGCCCGGCTGCAGCAATACTTCCAAGATCCGATGTAGAGAGATACGCTCGCGCGCTCGGCGGGTGGTGGGCCTGCGTCAGGGCCACATAGTACAGCACTGAATTGAGCCTTCGGTTGTCGCCGCGGTTCAAGCGATGGCGAGTGCGACCCGCGGATGACGCTTCGAGCGGCGCGACGCCAGTTTCGCCGCGGGCCAACTCGGTGAAGAGTGACGATCCAGGTGTGGTAGAAGAAGTCAACGCGCCGGGCATGTGAGCAGAAGTCCGATGCCCCCGTGAGGTGAAGTTTGTTGCGCCTCCAGAAATCCAGCGGTCGTAGCGGGTTCTTTCAGGACTCAGGTGACTTCTACGGAAAGCATGTAGCGAGGCCGAGGCCCCGTTCAGCTCTGAACTGGGGTCACGGACGCCCCCATCGAACCGTGTGGACTAGTGGAGCGGGAACCCTCTGTCGCGCATGAGCGCATCAATCTGGGCATCGCGGCCACGGAAGGCGCCGTAGGCATCGATCGGATCGACGGCGTTTCGAACCGCAAACAGGTTGTCGACTAGCTTCCTGGCCAAGTTCTTGTCATAGAAACCGCCCGGGGCCTCCTGGAACGCCTCCGCCGCATCCGATGTGAGCACGTCGGCCCACAAGTAGCCATAGTAGCCCGCGGCATAGCCCTCGTCGGAGAAAATGTGCCCGAAGTGCGTGCTCCGGTGCCGCATGACGATCTCATCCGGCATGTTCAGCTCGGCCAACGCGGCGCGCTCGAAGGCATCGGGCTCGAGGTTCGCTGGGTTGGTCGTGTGGTACTTCATGTCCACGAGCGCTGATGCGAGATACTCCGTTGTCGCGAATCCCTGATTGAAGTTGGCGGCGCGCTTGATCCTCTCAACGAGGCTAGAGGGAATCGACTCGCCGGTCTCGTGATGGACCAGGTACTTGTCGATCACCTCATCGGTTGCGAGCCAGCGCTCCAGAAGCTGCGACTGGAACTCGGTGTAGTCACGGACGCCGCTATTGAGCGTGGGATACTCGACGGTCGACGAAAAGTAGTGGAGAGCGTGCCCGAACTCGTGGAAGAATGTTTTGGCATCATCCCACGAGATGAGCACCGGCGCGCCGGGCGCGCCCTTGATGAAGTTGGAGTTGTTTGAGCCGAGGACCGTTTTCTTTCCGTCGAACGTCTCGTGGCTGCGGTACGTGGATGCCCAGGCGCCCGATCGCTTGCCCGGTCGCGCATAAGGGTCGAGATACCACAGGCCCACATGATCGCCGGATGTCCTGTCCGCGACTTCCCAGACCTTCACATCCTCGTGGAACACGGGTACAGAACCTTCGGGGACGGGAGTGAACTGGAAGTTGAACAGCTCTCCGGCGACGAAGAACATGGCCTCGCGCAGCCTGTCGAGCTGGAGGTACTGCTTCACCTCATCGGAATTGAGGTCGTACTTCTCTTTGCGTACCTTCTCCGCGTAGTAGCGATAGTCCCAGGGCTCGATCTTGATGCCGGCGCCCTCCGCCTCCGCAATGGCCTGCATGTCGGCCACTTCCTCCTTCACACGCCCCAGCGCCGCTGGCCACACCGCTTTCATCAGCTCGTAGGCGTTCTCCGGCTTCTTGGCCATGCGGTTCTCGAGCTGCCATTCGGCGTAGTTGCCATAGCCGAGAAGTTTGACACGCTCATCTCTCAGCTGAAGGATCTCGGAGATGATCGCGTTGTTGTCATGGTCGTCACCGTTGTCGCCACGGGAGTAGTAGGTCCGCCAGACCTTCTCCCGTAGCTCGCGCTCATTAGAGAAGGTCAGAAAGGGATCCATTGAGGAGCGGGTGTTCGTGATGGCGTACTTGCCTTCGTGGCCCCGCTCGGTGGCCGCCGCCGCCGCGGCCTGGATGAACGAGTCGGGCAGCCCGCTCAGCTGATCCTCTGTGATATACTGGACGTAGCCTTCCTCATCGGCGAGCACGTTGTTCGAGAACTTCGTGTGAAGCTCGGCGAGCCGCTTGTTGATCTCAGCGTAACGCTCCTCGGCCTCACCCTTCAGCGTGGCGCCATTGCGGGCAAAACGGTCATACAGCAGCCAGACGAGACGCTGCTGGTCGGGCCGCAGTGACTTCATCTCCTCGCCTTCATACACGGCCTTGATGCGCGCGAAGAGCGCTGAATTCTGTGTGATCGTGGAGCGGTATTCAGCCAGCCTGGGCGCCATCTCGCCCTGAATCTCCCGGAATCCAGGAGTCGAGAGGTTGCCGACCCAGCCTCCCCAGAAGGTGAAGACCCGATCGAGATCACGTCCGGAGCGCTCCATCGCGACGATGGTGTTCTCAAACGTCGGCGGTCCCGTGCTGTTCGCGATTGCATCGATGTCCGCGAGGCCCCGCTCCATGCCGGTCTCGAGGGCTGGTTTCAGATCGTTGAGGTCCATCTTGTCAAAGGCGGGCACGCCGCCAAAGGGACCAGTCCATTCAGCCAGAAGCACATTGGTGTCCACCGTGGTCTAGTCCGAGTCGTGGGTGATTTCGGTTTGCTGGCCAGCGCAGCTCACCGCAGGAGCGATGGCGGTAACATCAGCGGCCTTCAGGAAATTCCTAGTCATGGTGCTGCCCCTTTCTGGACATCAAAAAAACCAGATGTCGAATCCTAGCAAACCGAGATGCCGCGAGGGGGGAAGTGGTCTCGAAGGGGAAGCTCTTCAACAAGATTGGGCGGCGCGCTCTCGTCATCACTCCTTAGCTCAGATACCGTCCGCATTCTACAGGCACTCGGGACGCTTCTTACACCTAGGCCGCTCCCAGTCCAGCCACCATCGATGATCCTTCCAATAGGCACGGGGTCTATTCAGAAGTTTCGGTGGCAGGGTTCGCCCACGTGCAGTCGAGGTCGAGATCGGCCCGAACGTGATCATCCGGTGAAGTGCGAAGGGCCGAGAGGGTCTGCCGGCGCTCCACGGGTTTAGTGTCTGTGGCCACTGCCAAAGCTATGTGTCCTAGACCCCGGGATACACTCTCCGACCGCTAGGAGTTCCATTCGATCGGTGACCACATTCACGGCCCGCTCCTGCCGCTCAATGTGACCGTGGACGATGAGCGCGCTCGCCTCGGTTGCGAGAGCTTTGTACTTCCGCACCAGGGCCGGCGTCGTTATCACATTGATCAGGCCGTAGCGGTCTTCCAGCGTATGGAAGACAAAGCCCTTCGCGGTTTCGGGCGCTTGGCGCACCGCGACAACACCCGCCACGGTTAGCCTCTCCCCCTGCTGCATTCGATCAACGACGACGCTGGGCGTGATCCCTTCATGGACAAAGGTAAGGTCCATGATGTGGCCGCGTGTGGTAATCGCTCCTTCTGTAAGCCGAATGTCGTCGCGCACTCGCTCCCTTGTACCCATCTCGCGCAACGCGACCATATCGGCATCGTACGACAGTGCGAGCGGGAGCTGCGCGTTCAACGGCCGGTAGAAAAGCCCGAGTTGCCAGAGCAATTCGGGCTCGTGCAGACCGGTCCACGCGAATGCACCCAGCCGGACCAGGTGTTCGATCGACTCGCGTGCGATGCGGGCACGGCTCCAGAACTGCCACAGGGACGCATAGGCCCCGTGACCCCGTTCCGCGTCGAGGCGCTGGAGCGTCGCTGCGCCGATGCCCTTCACGTAGTTAAAGCCTAGGCGAACCGTATCGTTTTCAATCGCACACTCGGCGCGGCTCTTGCTTGCATCGACGCCACGCACCTCGATGCCCCGACGGCGCGCTTCGTTGACGATAACTCCTGGCGAGTAGAAGCCAAACGGCCACTCATTGAGCCACGAGCAATAGAACTCCAGCGGGTAGTAGCGCTTTACCCATGCGAGCTTGCCAGCCGTTTCCGCCATGGCGGCAGCATGTGCCTTCGGGAAGCCGTACTCAGCGAAGGCCAACACCTTCTCGTAGATGCGTTGCGCCATCAACGGGTCGACCAGCCGTTTGACGCGGCAGCCTTCCAGGAACGCCTCGTGCAGCTTTTCCATCTCTTCGCGCGAACGTTTACGGCTCATCGCGCGGCGCAATGTTTCCGCCTGACCAGCCGTGAAGCCGGCGACCGCCATCGACACTTCGAGTACTTGCTCTTGAAAGACGATGACGCCCTTTGTCTCAGCCAGGATCGGCTCTAGACATGCGTGGTCATAGGTCACCGGCTCGATCCCCTGGCAGCGTGCGATGTACGGGTTGACGGCGCCGCCCTGGATCGGGCCGGGCCGAATGAGTGCGACCTGCACAACCAGGTCTTCGATGCAGCTGATCTTGAGTCGGAGGATCGCCTGGAGCTGCGCGCGTGATTGGATCTGGACGATGCCGAGGATGTCGCCGGCCTGGATCATTTCGTAGACCTGCGGGTCGTCGAGCGGGATGAGGACCGGATCGAAGCGCCTGCCGTGGCGCTCTTCGATCAGCTTGAGCGAACGGTAGAGGTGGCCGAGGCTCGGATAGCCGAGGAAGTCCATCTTGATGAAGCCCGCGTCGGCAACAGAGTCTTTGTCCCACTGGCAGATGTAGCGCCCGTCCATCTCCGACCGCTGCACCGGCACCTGCTCGACGATTGGCGTGCTGGAGATGATCACGCCGCCCGAGTGTTGGCTGAGATGGCGGGGCTTCCCGACGAGTTCCTCCACGAGCTCTAAGAACGTCTGCCAGATTGGCGCCGTCATCCGGGCCCGGAACTCCGGCAGTGCGCGCATTTCTTCAACGAGCGTGCCTGCGAAACGGCCGCGAATACGCTTGGCGAGCTTGTCAACGTCTGCCTCAGGCAGGCCGAGCGCCTTGCCAACGTCGCGGATCGCCATCGGGTAGCGGTACTGAATCACGTTGGCGACCATCGCAGCGTATTCGGTGCCGTACGTCGCGAAGACATGCTGGAACATCTTCTCCCGCACCTCTCGCGCGAAGTCGATATCGATGTCCGGGACATCTTCCTTCTGGCGGGCTTCGTTGAGGAAGCGTCCGACGAACAGGTTGTACTTGATTGGGTCGATGCCCGAGAGGCCGAGCAGATAGCAAACTAGTGAGCCTACAGAGGACCCGCGGCCCCGCGCAGGTAACTCGTTGTCGTGGGCATACTGCATGAGTTCCCAGTTGCGAAGGAAGAAGCCGGCCTGCCCTGACTGGCGGATCAGGTCCAGCTCGTGGCGTAGACCGCTCTTGGATCTGCGGAGTGAACGGCAGATACCGACGTTGCGCCTCGGTGAAGCAGACGTCTTCCAGCATAGTGTTCGCCGTCCTACCGTCAGCGGCGACATAGTCCGGGAACACGTAGGTGAGATCATGCGTGAGGTCGAACGACACGCGGTCAGCGATGGCAACAGTATTGCGTAGCGCTTCCGCAAATCGGCAAAGAGCGCGGCCATCTCGGTAGGCGACTTGAGGTAGAACTCGGCGTTCTTGCGCCGCAGCCGCTCGGATGCGTCCAGGGTCGTTCGGTGGCGCACTGCGACGAGCACGTCCTGCAGTCGATGCCGCTCACGCTTGTGGTAGTGGATGTTGTTGGTAGCGACGAAATTCAGTCCAAGCGAACGCGCCAGTTCGACCAAGGCGCAATTTCTGCGCCGGTCGCCGTAGACGAGATTGTCCTGCAGTTCTATGAAGTAGTTCTCCCGCCCGAACAGTTCCAGATATCGTGCAGCCGCTCGCTTTGCACCGCGCGCATCGTACGCGCTGACGAGTTGCGACACTTCGCCGTGGCGACAGCCGGAGAGGGCGATCAATCCTTCTGTGCGCCCGGCGAGCTGTTCGGAAGCGAGAGCGACATCCTCGCGCGGACTGGAGAGGTGAGCGATGGAGAGAAGGCGGCTCAAGTTCGCATAGCCGCGTGGCGTTTCGGCAATTAACGTCAGGTGAGCGTTGTCCTTTAGGGTCAGCTCGGCACCGATGATCGGCTTGACGTCGCACTCTTTTGCCGTCCGGGCGAACTCCATCGCGCCGGCCAGGCCATCGTGGTCGGTGAGGGCCAGCGCTGGATAACCGAGCTTCCGGGCTTGAAGGATGAGCTCTAACGGCGTCGACGCGCCCTCCCGGAACGAACAGCAGGAGTGGCAATGCAGCTCAACGTACTCGGCCATTTCGCTCCTGACACGGGCCACTTCAATGTGGAGTTCCAGAGTAGAGAACGCCTGTTCTGCTTGTCAAGCTTGCTACCCTCTCGCCATGTGCGGCCGCTTCACGCTGACCCCAAGACTCCGCGCAACTCGCGCTCGACCTCGGCGTTGAGGCTGGGTCGTTCGTTGACTACCGTCCGCGCTACAACATCGCTCCAACCGACCCGCACTGGATCGTCCGAGTGAAGTACGAGGATCGTGAGCTCCTGCCGGCTAAGTGGGGCCTCGTGAACTCCTGGGCGAAGGACGCCAAGCGCGCGGCCTCTCAGATCAACGCCCGCGCTGAGACGCTGGAGAGTCGGTATGCCTTCAAGGCCCTCCTCGCCAAGCGCCGTTGCGTCGTGCCGGCAGACGGCTTCTTCGAGTGGACCGGACCGACCCGCTGCTCTCCAAGCGCTTCGCCTCCTGCTCGTGTTGCCAAGCCTTGTGCGCAGCGATTAGTCGCTCTGCAGTAACGACATCGTTGAACCCCAGTGCTTCTCTCAAGTCAGGAACCGTGAACCCATACCTCCTGATCAGGTGGTATCCATACGCCGCGAGGCACTCTCGACGGTGCAGGTCTCGTGCGATTTGGCCCGACGCGGAACCCACAATGTCTTTGATCTCTCTGTAACTCAGCCGCTCGTAAGGACGACGCAAAGTGCGAATTACGGCCCCCTGCAGGCTCGCCCTTCGTCGCCTGCTGAGTAACTGCACGGAGAGAAACGACTCGCTTCGACGCCTCCATATGGATCGGAAGATCCCAAGTCCGATCGTGGCGGACCACCCTTGTCCATGCGCCAAAGGGCATGTCGTCCGCAACTTCATGAAAGCTCAGGCGCTCCCAGTCAAGAGCCACGATCTCGCCCGGACGTAGTGGCGAGAAGCACCAAAGTGCGGCAATGACTTCATCGCGAAGAGCGTGCTCGCCTCGTTTACTCTGCCCCGCTCGGACGATGATCGAGAGCAGATCCTCTACAAGCAACAAATGAGTTGAGCGTTGTGTGACAGGCCGCCCACCAGCGCGCCTTTCCGCTGCATACCAGGCGCCGCGCTGGGGTATCAGCTGCAACTCCACTGCAGCAAACGCCGCCCGTGCTTCATCGACTGGAAGCGTGACGTATAGGAATGTTCTAAACGCGTGCAGGTATGTCGAAGACTCAGCGCGGTCCTTGTTGGCAGGCGCCCGGAAAACGGCGGCGACGAGATCCGGCTGGAACGCGAGTCCCATGAGCGTCTGCGGACCGCCGCGCTCCATGGAGCGCCTAAGTAACCACCTGAGCCCAGGGAGCTCATTCTGGACCCTCGCCACGGAGGGTTGGTCAGCAGAGTGTAACCGAGCGAGTGCGAACGGGAGCAACTCTTCAACGGTCGAGCGACTTAGGCCGCGCCAACGATCGGTCATCTGGGACGTCCTCCTTTCCGATCGCATTGGAACATGCTGGAAGGGTGCCGATTGGCAGTCCTGGTTGAACGCGCACCGGCGGTTGTCCCCACGCGCGGCGTGACCGAGCGTAATGCTTGCTAAAGACGTGTGAGTTCTTCCAACCTCCGGCCGATGCTGCTCGGTCCAGCGGCAGAACGGCTGCCATTCCGCTGGCATAGACGTGACGGAGCGCGCATGGTGGGAACGGAGTTATTCCTGCCAGACGACAGGTTTTCGCAAAGGCAGCGCGCAGCGCGTTGTATCCCCAGGCTTCGCCGGAGGTCTCACGGAACAACGGTCCCGGGACACCAACACCGACCCGCTGCGCGCGCGACAGACGTTCGCCGTACCTGTTGTGAGCCGCGATGTATTCTTCCAAGAGTCGGAGCGCACGGGGGTCCAATTGGATCTCGCGGCGTTCCGCCTTGCCGCGCACAGCCTTTTCGTTAATCGTGACGAAGAGCTGCAGCGCACCTCGACGAAAGTCGTTACCGTCGATGCCCAGGATGGACACTGGTCGCAGACCGTGATAGAACGCCAGTCCGGCGGCGGCCGCCAGCCTGGCGCCAGAGAAGGCGTTCCCAGTCGATCCGGCAACTTTGAGGAACGTGTGGATATCTTCGATTGAAGGGAGATAGGGATCGCGCTCCTCGGGCCTGCCAGCTGCGATGATGTAGCGATAGCCCCGCC
>JBGQHA010000062.1:0-9840 GCA_041497735.1 Dehalococcoidia bacterium
ACGCCTGCCATGAGCGATCAGGAGATTACGGAACGACGCCAGGCGCTGGACCAGCAGGCCGCGCTCGGCACCGTGTTCGAGATCCGTGACGAAACCGGTCGCATCCTGTACTCGTCCACTTCGCGCGCGGTCCGCGGGCAGCTCCCGAGCCTCTCCGCTCCGACCGACAGCGCGCCGGCGTTCTCTACGCACAAAGTGCAAGGTAGCCGTCTGCGATTCCTGACGATGCCGATCTTGAGCAACGGGCAACGTGTCGCCACCCTGGAGGTCGCCCAACCTCTGAGCGAGACCGACGAGGCGCTGGACCAGATCCGCTACGTGTTCATCATCGGCGGGCTGGTTGTGCTTGTGATCGCCAGCGGCTCCGCGTACTGGCTGGCCGGCCGCGCGCTCCTGCCGGTGCGGCGCGCGTCGCGGCTCGCGCGTGACATCGAACGCACAGCCGACTTCAGCCGCCGGCTGCCGGAGGGTGGCCCCGACGACGAAATGGGCGAGCTGACGACAACGCTGAACGCGATGATCTCACGGGTGGAACGTATGCTGCTCGCGCAGCGCGCCTTTCTCGCCGACTCGTCCCACGAGCTGCGCCGGCCGCTGACCGTGCTGCGGACCAACATCGATGTCATAAAGAACCCGGCGCTGTCAGCCGAAGAGAGAACCGCTTGCCTTGCCGAAATGAGCGTCGAGGCGGCGGGCATGAGCCGCCTGCTGTCCGATCTGCTCCTGCTGTCACGTGAGGTGCCTCAGGCCATCGAGCAAGGCGCGGTGGATTACAGCGCGCTCTGCCAGCAGGCCATCGAAAAATTGAAGGCTCAGGACAAGCAGCACGAGCTCACGTCGGTCGTGGAGCCGGAGCTACGCGTGAGCGGGGACCGCGAGCGGTTGGCGCAGATGCTGTGGAACGTGCTGGAAAATGCGGCGCAGTACACGCCTTCGGGCGGGCGGATCGACTTCCGGCTGGAGCGTCAGAACGGCTGCGCGCGCATCGAGCTGCACGACACAGGCGTGGGCATTCCCGGCGATGACCTGCCCCGCGTGTTCGAACGCTTCTATCGCGGCGGCCCCGCGCGAGTGCTGCGGTCGGACGGTGTGGGCCTGGGGCTCGCTATTGTCAAGTACGTCGCAGAGGCGCACGGCGGCGCCGTTGCGCTCTCCAGCCTGCCCGGCGAAGGCACGCAGATCACCATCGACGTGCCAGCGCTGTAAGTCGATTTCCCTTCCTTAACCCACTCTTGCCTCCGTCTTCATCATTTCTTCATGCGCCGACGGCTGCCGGTTGCCTAGCCTGCAATTGGAAGGCTTAGGCTCGTTCCTGAGGAGGCTCAGTCAATGAAAGTCCCGCCTGCGTCCATCCACGTGCCCGAAGAAGACCGGCGCTGGATTCTGGAACGCATCGATGCATGTCTGCGCTCGGGCCGGCTCACGCTCGGAGCGAACGGCGAGGCGCTCGAAGAGGCGTTCGCGAACCTGTGCGGCGTGCGCTACGCCGCTGCGGTGAGCAGCGGAACGAGCGCGCTCGAGATCATCCTGCGCGCCATCGGCGTGGAAGGGCGCGAGGTGGTCGTGCCGGCGAACACATTCTTCGCCACGCCGGCCGCGGTGCTGCACGCGGGCGGCCGGGTGCGCTTCGCCGACTCGGAGCCCGCTGCGTTCTCGCTGGATGTAGACAGCCTGCGCCGGGCGATCTCGCCTGACACCGCGGCGGTGATCGTCGTGCACATCGGTGGCATCATCACGCCCCGGATCGATGAGATCCGCTCGATCTGCGACGCGGCGGGCGTGCCGCTGATCGAAGACGCGGCGCACGCGCACGGGTCCAGCTTCGGCGGGCGGATGGCCGGGTCGTTTGGCAGGGCGGCGGCGTTTTCGTTCTACCCGACGAAGGTGATCACGAGCGGCGAAGGCGGCATGATCGTCACGAACGACGAGGCGATCTACCGCGAAGCGCTGATCTATCGCGATCAAGGCAAGGAAGGCTTCACAACGAACTACCACGTGCGCCTGGGCGCCAACTGGCGCATGAGCGAACCGCACGCGATCATCGGCCTGGCGCAGCTGCGCAGGCTCGATGAGTTCATCGAGCGCAGGAGTGCCGTCGCGGCGGTCTACGATGCCGGACTGCCCTCACTCGGCGCGGAGGTGAGCGCCGTCGCGCCTCCCGAGGGCTCTCGCTGCAACTACTACAAATACATCGTCCTCTTGCGCGACGCCGATCGCGCGGAGCTGAAGCGCATCATGCGAGAGGAGCGCGACGTCGGCCTGAGCGGCGAGGTCTACGACACGCCTTGCCACCTACAGCCGATTTTCGCCGGTGTCGCGGACCAACCGCTTCCGCAGGCGGAGGACATCTGCGCCCGCCACGTCTGCCTGCCGGTGTCGGCGGTGATGAGCGAAGATGACGCCCGCTACGTCCTCGATTCGTTGCGCTACGCGCTCGATCGCGTCCCGGCCGCGGCGGGGAGGAGCGCTTAGTGCGCGTCTGCGTGACCGGCGGCAGCGGGTTCATCGGCTCGCACGTCGTCGATGCGCTGGCGGAGGCCGGCCACGACGTGCGCGTGTTCGACCTGAGAGCCGGCGAGCGGCCCGACGTTGCGTATCGCGCAGGCAGCCTGATGGACGCGGACGCGCTCCGCGATGCCATACGCGGCATGGACGCCGTCTTTCACCTGGCGGCCGTCGCGGACGTGAACGACGTCACGCGCGACCCGGTCGCGGCGATCGATCTGAACGTTGGCGGCACGCTGCGCGTGCTGGAAGCCGCGAAGCAAGGCGGCGTAGGGCGCGTGATCTTCGCGAGCACCGTCTGGGTGTATTCGTCAGTCGACGCCGGTGCCGGTGACGTCGTCGACGAAGAGGCGTGCTTTGCGCCCGGCGCGTCGCGCCAGATCTACACGTCGTCGAAGATCGCCGGCGAGCTGCTCTGCCACGACTACTGGAACGCGCACCAGCTTCCCTTCACCATCCTGCGCTACGGCATCCCGTATGGCCCGCGCATGCGCCCGAGCCTGGTGATACCGATCTTCGTGCGTAAAGCGCTCGCGGGGGAGGCGCTCACCGTGGCGGGCGACGGAAGCCAGCATCGCAAGTTCGTGTACGTCGAAGACCTGGCGCGCGCGCATGTGCTCGCGCTGGCCGACCGCGCCGCGAACCAGACCTACAATCTCGATGGGCGGGAACAGGTCACCATCCTGCGCATCGCCGAGACGGTGCTGCGGCTCACCGGCGCCGAACGGCCGATCGAGTTCATCCCGGCGCGCAGCGGCGATTACGCCGGCGCCGACGTCTCCAGCGAGAAGGCCCGGAGGGAGCTGGGCTGGGAAGCACAGATCGACTTTGAGGAAGGGATGCGACGGACCGTCCCGTGGCTGATGGCCGAACAGCGCAGTCCCATCGCGAGCGGATCTTGACGTCGTCCGCCGTCCTTGCGCGGCCTGAGCTCGATAAGCCAGCCCGCTCGCCGCGTGTCATCGCGGTCATCCCGGCCTACAACGAAGAGTCCACCGTCATCCAGGTGCTGGAGCGCCTCGAGCTGATGGTCGATGAGATCGTCGTGGTCGACGACGGCTCGACCGATCGGACGAAGGAGCGCATCTTCGTCTGGAGCGATGGCCGGCCGAAGGTACACCCGATGTTCTTCAACCGCAACCGCGGCATGTCGGCGGCGTACTACTCAGCTTTCGAGGAGATCGGCCAGCGCGTCGCGCGAGGCGAGCTGAGCAGCGACGACATCGTGCTCACGATCGACGCCGACGGCCAGCACGAGCCGCACGAGATCGACTCGCTTACGCGGCGCATGCGCGAGGGCGGGTTCGACGCCGTGATCGCGCGCCGCGACCTGTCGACGTATCCGGTGTACAAGCGGCTGGGCAACTGGCTCATGTCGGTCTGGGCGTCGCTCTGGGCGGGCTGCCGGCTGTACGACGTCGAATCGGGCTTCCGGGTGTTCCGCGCCGGCGCGCTGCTGCAGGCGCTCCAGCACTACCGCGGCTACCGCTATAGCGAAACCGTAGAAGTTGCGGTGATCTTGCCGCGCCTCGGCTATCGCATTTGCAACGACGTGCTGTTGCCGGTTCCGCTCTTCCGCTCACGCACGAGGATGAAGGACTTCCTGATCGATGCGCTGGCGATGCCCGCGGCCTGGTGGCGCGCCGTCTCCGGACGCGACCGCCCCGCCGACGTACCGGCCTGGTCGCGATACATCTTGCCCGCTCTTGGGCCGCTGGCGCTCTTCCTGATGGTGCTGGACCTGCTGGCCCACCCGCTCTTCCTGGCCGACGACTCGGTCCACAACTATGCGCACATCTGGTACATCAGCCAGCAGCTCTTTCATCACGGACGCGTTCCGCTCACGATCCCACTGCTCGATAGCGGACGGGCGGTGACCTTCCCGTACGCGTTCGTGCCGTATCTCGCGGGGGCTGTGCTCTTCCGCGCGCTGGATAACTTCTCGGTAGTGCTGCTGATGGCGGTGGGCGTGGCCGGGATGGTGTGGGCGGCCGGCCTGGCGCGGCCGGTGATGCGCAATCCTTGGCTCATGCTGATTTTCGTCGGGAACCCGTTCTTTATCGATTCCGTGTATGCGTTCCAGTTTGCGACCGTCTGGAGCGTCGTGTTCTTCTTCTTGTTCGTGTACGCCTTCGAACGGAATCGATATATGTTCGCCGCGGTGTTGCTCTGGCTGACGGTTAGCACGCACCCGATCGTTGGCGGGATGGCGGTTGGCGCATACGCCGGGTGGCTGTTCGCGTTCGATCGGCCGAGAGCGCGGCCGCTTGTGCTCCTATCGCTGCCGGTCGTTGTCGCGCTCGCGCCGATCTACTGGATGGCGCTGCGGACGCCGTCCGTGCACGAGAACTCACTGCACACGGTCATCTCGTCGGTGCTGGACGTGCTGCCGCGCCGCGGCACGCTGTACGCGATGCCGTTCGCGCTGGCGTGTCTGGCGCCGTACATCCGCCAGCACTATCGCGTGGCGCTGGCGGTCGTGGTCATATCGGCGGCGGGCGGCGTCCTGGCCTCGAACAACAAGGTGATCGCGCACCACGGCAGCTACTACGGCGCGATCCACAGCAGCAGCGACATGTACCAAGCGTACTTCGCTTCGCGCGGCTTCCACTCTGGGGCGACCTATCGGGTCTTGGAGCCGAACGAGCGCGAAGACGGGATGTATCGCTTCGTCCGGCACGGCGCGGTGCTATCGAATGAGTTCTTCAGCGAAAGCGTCTTCCGGCGCAGCTGGACGGAGCAGCAGTACGGCTGCTATGTGACGTTCAAGGGCGTCGACTACGTTGTCATCGAGCGGGCCTATCAGCACCAGTACCATCGCAACGAGCAGACGCTCTTGCAGGGCCTGGTGAGCGAGGGACGCGCATCCGTTGCGTACGCCGACCCGCAGTCACGCTTCACGGTGTATGACGTGCGCCAGTTCGCGAGCGAGCGCGCGAAGCCGGCGTCGCTCAAGACGTGCGGAGTCTACTGACGTGAGCGCAATGATCGGCCTCGTGCAGGACTGGTTCGAGCTGGTACGCTCGCGCCGGGCGCGGCCATTCCTGCTGCTGGCGCTCCTTGCCGACAGCGCGTTCCTGTTCATCTTCCTGGTCGCGATCCAGTCGTACCTGACGGAGCAGCACGGCGGAGGCGCGGGACTGCCGGGATACGCGCTGGCGGCGTACGGCGGGGCGAAGCTCGCGGCGCAGCTGTTCGCGGGCCGGCTCGTCGATCGGTTCGGTCACGCGCGGGCGGCGCAAGCGGGCGTGCTGCTCATCCTGGTGGGACAGGTCGCGCTGCTGAGTGCCGTCGTGGCGCCGGGCGCTGTCCTGCCGTCGGCGGCGATCTACGGATTTGGCAGCGCGATCCTCTGGCCGGCGCTCTATGCGCTCGGGAGCCACGCGTTCGCGGAAGATGAGCGAGCCAAGCTCGGCGCCGCGCTCAGCGTCACGAGCGGCGTCGCGCTGATCATCGGCGTCGGCCTCGGGCTGATGCTGCCCTCAAGCTTTCCGTACTGGGGCGCCGTGCTCATCGCCGTTGCTATCGGCGCCCTGGCGCTGGTGCCGACCGCGCTGCTGGCCCGCGTTGAGACTTCCTCAACAGGCGAGGCAGAGACTCCCGATCTGCGCGCCCTCTTCGCGAAGGCGATGGACCGGCGCCGGCTCGAGTTCGCGCTGTTCATTCTGCTCGAGGCCGGGGCGATCGGATCGCTGCAAGCGATCTTCCGCTCCTACGGGCGCGATTTCCTCGGCGTCTCGTTCCGGCGCGAGCTGTTCTATCTCGCGCCGGCGATGCTGGCCGGCGCCGGCGCGCTCGTAATCGGCGGTTCGCTCGCCGATCGACTGGACCGGCGGCTGTTGCTGAGCACGGGGTTCCTGGCAGCGGGCGTCGCGGTGTGCTTGCTGAGTAACGTGCGCGAGCCCGGCGTGCTGATCCCGCTGGCCGCCGCTGGCGGCATCGGCGCGAGCCTGGCGATGCCTTCGATGAGCGCGCTCTCCATGGACCTGTCGCGCACAGCCGGACAGGGCACGGTACTCGCCTGGTTCATGATGATGGAAGGGCTGGGGCATGCGGGCGGGGCGGCGCTTGGAGGCTGGCTCAATACGACGTCGGGCCCGCCGGGAGTGCTGCGCTTGACGGGCGTGCTGTTCCTCTTGGCCGGGGCAGGCGCGCTGCTGTCGCTCAGCAGCCGGAGGGGTCTGGCGTACGCCGCGCCCGCCGATGCGTCGCCGCAGTGGCCCTTGGACATGAGCAAGGAGGCGACGTGAGGCTCTGGAAAGTGACGGGCGCGCTCGTCTGCGGGCTGGGGTTTCCGGGGTTGGCCGTCTACTGGGCGATGGCGCCGTCGTCGCAGACGTACGGCAAGATCGTGACGCACGGTCCGCGCGACGAACGGCTCGTGGCGCTCACGTTCGATGACGGGCCGAACGATCCGTGGACGCTGAAAATCGCGGACGTGCTGGACAGCTATGGCGTCAAAGGGACGTTCTTCGTCACGGGACAGAGCACTGATGCACATCCCGAGATCGTCCGCGAGCTCGTCGCGCGAGGCGATCTCGTCGGCAACCACTCGTATCACCACCACAAGCGGGACGCGATCTTCGAGCTTCACTACCAGGAGCTGGACAGAGCGGAGCGCAGCATCGCCGCTGCGGCGGGCGTGTGCCCCGCGTTCTATCGCATCCCCAACGGCTTCCACACGCCGTGGCAGCTTCACGCCGTCTCGAGCCAGCATATGGAAACGATCGGTTGGGACGTGAACCCAAACGACTGGAAACGGCATAACGCGGCCAGCCTCGCCCGCAGCGTCGTCAAATCGGCGAAGGCGGGCTCGATCATCGTGCTCCACGACGGCGAAGACACACGCGCGGTCACGGACCGGTCGACGACGCTGGCGGCGCTGCCAGCCATCATCCAGGGTCTCCAGGACAAGGGCTTCCGGCTCGTGCGGGTGGACGAGCTCCTGCAGAAGCCGGCGTATCTTACGAGCTGCAGCGGGCTCCAGGATACAAGCGCATGACGCTGATACCGAATGGCTACAGGCGCCATGCCGCGCTTGTCACGGGCGGCGCCGGCTTCATCGGCTCGCACGTCACGGATGCGCTGCTGGCGCAGGGCTGGGACGTCCATGTGCTGGACAACCTGAGCGCGGGAAGCGCGAGCAACGTCCATCGAGACGCCCGACTGCACATCGGCGACGTGTGCTCCGAGGCAGACCTGCGAAAGGTGTTCAGGTCGGCGGATGTTCGCGCCGTCATCCACTGCGCCGCGCAGGCCAGCGTCTATCGATCGATGATCGAACCGGAGATGGACTTCGCGGTGAACGTGGGCGGAACGAAGCGCCTGCTCGCCATGGCGAAGGAATACGGCGCGAGGCGGTTCGTGTTCATGTCGTCGGGCGGCGCGATCTATGGAGAGACGCCTTCGCCGGCGACGGAGCGAACGTTGCCGGCGCCGCGCAGCGTCTACGGCTTCCACAAGTACGCGGCGGAGCAGATCGTCCGCGCCGAAGGCGTGTCGCACGCGATCCTGCGCCCGTCGAACGTGTACGGCGCGCGCCAGCGCGCCGATGCGGAGGGCGGAGTCGTCGCGATCTTCACGTCGCGGCAGCTGATCGGCCGGCCGATCGCGATCTACGGAACGGGACAGCAGGTGCGCGACTTCGTCCATGTGTCCGATGTGGTATCGGCCGCGCTGGCTGCCGCCGGCTGCGAAGAAGACGTCGTCTGGAACGTGGCGAGCGGACGGCCGATCACGGTGCTCGGCCTGGCGGAAGAGATCGCTGCCATAACGTGCCAACCGCTACGTTTGGAGCGGCTGCCCCACCGTTCGGGCGACGTTGAACGTTCGCTGCTGGACGCGTCGCTGCTGAGCGGAACGGGCCGCTGGGGCCCGCCGGTGCCGCTCGCGGACGGGTTGCGGCTGACAATGGCGGAAGCGGCGCGGAGGTTGGCCCATCGTTTGCCGGAGTCGATCGGAGCGGCAGGGGGCGCCTGAGCGCAGAGTCTCGTTTCCAAGCGTAACAATTCTCGCGCTCCCAGTCGCACGCGGATGCGGATGAGTGTGGTACACTGAGGTCAGGATCCGCCCCTCGTCATCGAACTGCGGCCAAGATCTCCAGGTCTTCTCAGCACTCCGGTGACAAGGACAAGCATCCGGGGTCGCCGAGCGCATGTGCACTGCGAAGGTGTAGGAGCGCCGCGCTGGCCGCTCATGTCGAAGTTAGCGAAACTTGCTAGCCCAACGTTCACCGGCGGTCAGCCCGTTATATCTGCGTCTGCCCGCCACACCGTCCCGAGCCGCGAAGACGTCATCGCCTTCTACCGGACTCACGAGCGTCTGAGCTGGAACCTCACCGAGGTCCTCGACCTCGATTGGCGCGAGATCCGCATCGAAGAGCTAACACAAACCGATATTGACGTCGTCGAGTCCGCGTTGCTCGTCGAAAGCAACAACCCCGACTACGTGGCCGAGCTTCTGGAGTACTTCAAGGCAGACAGCGATGTTTGCGATTTCCTTATGATGTGGGGCGTCGAGGAATGGAAACACTACTACGCGCTCTACGACTATCTGGTGAAAGCGCAGACGGCGCTCGCAGCCAAGGAACCAGGGCTTGGCGGTGATCCTGAAAGCGACCGTCTCGACAAGATCGCGCGTTCGATCCGAGCGATCCTAGACGAGAAGGTCCGCGACGTACGCGAAACCAGCGAACAGAACTGGGGGATCCCGAAGCACTACGCGCCAGTCCAGGTCGTAGCCAACACGACGTTGCAGGAGTTCGTTACCGCCGAGTTCTATCGACATCACGCCGCGCACACCAAAGAGCCAACGCTGGCGAAGATCGAGTCGCTGCTGGCGAAGGACGAGACGCGGCACGAGATGTTCTACGAGGCAAAGACGAAGGACTGCCTGGCCGCGGACCCGGACCTGATGCCGATGGTGATCGATGCGCTCAAAGAGTTCGGGATGCCCGGCACGTACTTGCTCAGCGACTACGACGAGCGCCGTGCCGCAATGGAGCAGGCAGCGTTCCCCACGTTGGCCGAGAAGAAGGATGCCTTCGTGCGACTCTTCGCCAAGGTATCGCGGCTGGTTGGCCGGGCGAACGCGCTGCGGGTGTTCACAGAGGGCAACTACCTAACGGACGGGTTCGACGATGCCAAAAGAAGCAAGCTGCGACCCGAGCTCATTACGCGCCTCCTGACCCGAAAGCTAGCGCTCTAACGCCTGCTGGTCCCGGCGATCACGTCCGAGGATCGTGTTACAATCCCGACGAGAACAAGAAGAGGAGGACACGATGGGACGCAAGGACAAAGGCACGAAGAACATCAAGAAGCCTAAGAAGGATAAGGG
>JBGQHA010000063.1:0-9570 GCA_041497735.1 Dehalococcoidia bacterium
CGGCCCGAGCCAGCTCAACCCCGAAGCCGTACCGCCCATGGCGTACGTTCCCAACGCGCACTACGAGCGCGTGATCGAAGGCTTCGGCGGCAAGGGCTACTTCTGCGAGCGCCCGGACGAGATCAAGCCGGCGCTGGAAGAGGCCTTCGCGAGCGGCAAGCCGTGCGTGGTCAACATCATGATCGATGCGCGCTCGCAGCGTAAGCCCCAGCAGTTCGGCTGGCTCACGCGTTAAGCGAAACAAGCGACCCGAGGGCACGAACATGGCGGCGCGGCGGCCGGCTTGGCCGAGGAAGACGCCACGGTCACGCTTCCGTCGCTTGTTTCGCGTTTCAAAGGCGGGAAACAAGCGACCCGAGGGCACGAACATGGCGGCGCGGCAGCCGGCTTGGGCGAGGAAGACGCCACGGTCACGCTTCCGTCGCTTGTTTCGCGTTTCAATAGTCGGGATGCCCCATGGGCTCGTTTGACGCCCTTCTGCGTCCGCGATAGCATGTAAACAATACACGAATCTCCTTGAATCTCCCGGTGGCGGGAAGCTGAACCGCGCTCGTGCCCGCAGCGATGTCCGGTTCGCCTGCGGGCGGCGGCAGGAGGCAGCCATGTACGGCACGCTCGCGCTCACTCCCAAAGCGCTCGCCGATTACCAACCCATCATTGGTGACCACGGTATAGAAGAGATCCGGCGGCTCGCGGCGCGGCTCCAGGGCGTGCGCGTCCTCAACCTCAGCGTGACCGCCTTCGGCACAGGCGTCGCCGAGCTGCTCAACGCCGCTGTCCCGCTCCTCGCCGACGTCGGCCTCGACTGCACGTGGCAGGTGGTGCGTCCGGCCGAGGAGTTCGCTGCCGCGAACAAGGCCCTCTATCGCGCGCTCGCCGGCCTGAGCGATGAGTGGTCGGCGGAGATCGGCGAGACGTGGCTCCGCTACAGCGAGATGAACGCCGGCTTGCTCGGCGAGCCGTTCGATATCATCGTCGTCCACGATCCGCAACCGGCCGCCATCCGGGCCTTCGCCCCGAACGACCACGCCCGCTGGGTGCTCCACTCACACCTCGATCTTTCCTCCGCCCAGCCGGACGCCTGGGCGCTGCTCCGGCGTCAGATCGAACGGTACGACGCGATCCTGTTCGACGCAGACGCATTCGTGCATCCCGATCTGCGCCTCGCGCCCGTCACGGTTATTCCGCCGGCGATCGACCCACTCGGGCCGCGCAACATGGAGCTCGCGCCGGAAGTGATCGACATGGTCCTCAAGCGCCACGCCATCGATCCGGCGCGGCCGCTTATCTTGCAGATCTCCCCGTGCGATCCTGGCAGCGATTTTCTGGGCGCCATCGATGTCGCCGACCGCGTTCGGCGAGACGTGCCGGGCGTCCAGCTCGTGCTCGTAGCCGCCAACCCGCCCGAAGACCCGGTCAGCATCGCCTACTTTGACCAGGCCGTGCGGAAGGCCATGGAGTACTCCGACGTCCACATTCTTCGCGGCCAGAGCGAGATCGGCAACGTCGAGGCGAATGCGCTGCAGCGCGCCGCCCGCGTCGTCATCCAGCGCGGCTTGCGCAGGGGCTTTTGGCTCTGGATCTCCGACGCCCAGTGGAAGCGCCGGCCCGTCGTCACGGGCCGCAGCGGCGCGTTGACGCAGCAGGTAGCAGACGGCGTCACGGGCTTCCTCGCGGACGACACCGAAACATTCGCGAACCGCGTCGCTCAGCTACTTGTCGACGAGCCGCTGGCGAAACGGCTCGGCCAAGCCGGGCACGACTATGTGCGCGCCCGCTTTCTCCTACCGCGATTCATCGCGGACGAGCTCCGGCTGTTCAGCGACATTCTAGGCCTGGGACGCTAAGCTTCCTTCATGCTTGGCACGGTCCCGCTGACGCCCAAAGCGCTGGACGGCTACCGCGCTGTCATCGGCGACGAACGTGTCGAGGAGATCCGCCGTCTCGCCGCGCCGCTCGCCGGCGCCCGCGTCCTCCACCTCAACGCCACGTCCTTCGGCGGCGGCGTGGCTGAACTGCTCGCCACCCTCGTCCCGCTCATGAACGACGTCGGACTCGTCGCGGACTGGCAGGTGATCCGCGGCGCCGATGAGTTCTACCAGGTGACCAAGGCGATGCATAACAGCCTCCAGGGCATGTTCATCGACTGGACGCCCGAGATGCGGGATATCTGGCTCGCCTACAACCGCCTCAACGCAGAGCTCTTCGATGAGCAATATGACTTCGTCATCATTCACGACCCGCAGCCCGCCGCGCTGCGTTCGTTCCTGCGCGAGCTGCGTCCCGAGTGCGCCGTCGGTAGCTGGGTCTGGCGCTGCCACATCGATCTGACCGACGCCCAGGTACAGACCTGGGAGCTGCTCAAGCCCTACATTTCGGCGTTCGACGGCGCCATCTTCACTGCAGCCGAGTACGTGAAGGACGACCTCGAGGGTCCTGCGCGCTTCATCGTGCCGCCCGCGATCGATCCGCTCAGCCCCAAGAACGTCGATCTGCCGGACGAGACCTGGCACGAGATCCTGCAGCGCTACGGCGTCGATCACGGCCGTCCGATCATCGCCCAGATCTCGCGCTTCGATCCCTGGAAGGACCCGCTCGGCGTGATCGAGGTCTACCGCCTGGTGAAACGCGAGTTCCCGGACCTCCAGTTGGTGCTCGTCGCCTCCATGGCGCACGACGACCCGGAGGGTTGGGCCTGGTACGAGCGCACCGTCCGCCGCGCCGGCGAGGACTTTGACATTCACATCCTCTCCAACCTCAACGGCGTCGGCAACCTGGAAGTCAATGCCTTCCAGCGCACCGCGCGAGTCGTCATCCAGAAGTCCACCCGCGAAGGTTTCGGCCTCGTGGTGTCGGAGGCGCTCTGGAAGCGCCGCCCCGTCGTCGCCGGCAAGGTTGGCGGCATCCCGCTCCAGCTCATCGACGGCGAGACCGGCTATCTTGTCAGCAACACGGAGGAGTGCGCCGGCCGCGTCTCCGACCTGCTCCACAACGGACCGCTCGCCGACCGCATGGGCGCGGCCGGCCGCGAGTTCGTGCGGGAGCACTTTCTCATCACACGCTACCTGCGCGATTACCTGCGCATCTTTAGCACGCTCAGTGGAACCGATGCGTCGGCGCCCAAGCACGAGGAGGCGCGATCGAAATGAAGGGCACCATCGCGATGATCCTCGCCGGCGGCCAGGGCGACCGGCTCAGCGTCCTCTCCGAAGAGCGCGCCAAGCCGGCCGTGATCTTCGGCGGCCGTTACCGCATCATCGATTTCACGCTCAGCAACTGCGTCAACTCCGGCATCACAAGAGTCGGTGTGGTGACGCAGTACCGTCCCCGTTCGCTGAACGACCACATCGGCATCGGCCGCCCGTGGGACCTCGATCGCGCCGGTGGCGGCGTCTCGCTCCTGCAGCCCTACCTCGGGCACGCGGCCTCGGACTGGTATCGAGGCACCGCGGACGCCATCTATCAAAATCTCTACTTCGTCGAAGAGTCGCAGGCGGAGCTCGTGCTCATCCTCGCCGGCGACCACGTCTACAAAATGGCTTACGATGAGGTCATCGCCCAGCACAGGGAGTGCGGCGCTGACCTCACGATCCCGGTGTCTGGTGTGCCCTGGGAGGACGCCAGTCGTTTCGGCACGCTCTTCCTCGATTCCAGCGATCGCGTCACCGCGTTCGATGAGAAGCCGCGCAAGCCCCGTTCCAACCTCATCTCTATGGGCATCTATCTCTTCAACAAGGACGTCCTGCTCCGCGCCCTGGTCGATGATGCGGAGCGAGCGGACAGCGAGCACGACTTCGGCCACGATATCGTGCCGGCGCTTGTCGCCGACTTATCTCGAAAGGTGTACGGCTCTCGTTTTGCCGGCTACTGGCGCGATGTCGGCACAATCGGCTCCTACTACCAGGCGAACATGGACCTCCTCGACGACCTGCCTGAGTTCGATCTCTACGAGCGCGAGTCACGCATCTACACGCGCGAGGCTCCCTACCCGCCGGCCAAGATCGGCCGCCACGCCGAGATCAGCCGCTCGCTGCTCAACCGCGGCTGCATTATCAATGGCTGGGTGGAGCATTGCGTGCTTTCGCCCGGCGTCTATGTCGAGGAAGGCGCTGTCGTGCGCGATTCGATCATCTTCGATGACGTGCATATCGAGGCCGGAGCGATCGTTGACCGATCGATCCTCGACAAGGAGGTCGCGGTTGGCCGCGATGCGCAGGTTGGCTACGGCGATGACTGGTCGGCCAACGTCGAGCGCCCGGACGTCGTTCACGACGGCATCACCATCATCGGAAAGCGCGCGACGATTACGCCAGCCGTCCGCCTCGGGCGCAACTGCGTGATCGGCCCGGGCGTCACAGTCGAGGCCGCGCTCGGCGAATACATCCCGAGCGGCACCACCATGCGCGGCGAGCAGCGCAGCCGTCAGCTCAGCGTCTAGGGCGCCACCCTGGTCTCGGCGCCTCGCAGACGGCTATGATGAGCGTCGAACCCGATTCCAAGGAGAAGCAACATGCGTGATCTCGCTCTGCGCGCCGTCGATACCGCCCGTTCCCGCGGCGCGGGCTACGCCGACGTCCGCGTCCTCCGTCAGGCCTCCGAGTCTGTCACCGTACGCCTCCAGAACGTCGAGAGCCTCACGTACGACGAGTCGCTCGGCTTCGGTGTGCGCGTGCTCGTCGATGGCTATTGGGGCTTCGCCAGCAGTCACAAGATGACCATGGAGGAAGCCGATCGCGTCGCCGGCGAGGCGGTGCGCATCGCGCACGCGTCCGCGACGGCGCGTGGCCAGAAGGCGAACATCGGGCCGCCGGCCGCGATCAAGGACACCTACGCCACGCCGATGCAGCAAGACCCCTTCGCCGTCTCGCTCGACGACAAGATCGCGCTGCTCCTCCGCGCCACGGAGACGATGACCGGCGTCTCGAACATCGTGATGGCGGAAGCGAACACCTACTGCCAGCGCGACGAGAAGCTCTTCGTCAGCACCGAGGGCAGCGAGATCGAACAGACGCTCATCGAGACCGGCTGCGGCATCGAGGCCACCGCCGTCGACGAGGGCGAGGTGCAGCGTCGTTCGTACCCGAACAGCGTCGGCCGCCACCAGGGCACAGAGGGCTGGGAGTTCGTCGAGCGCTACGATATGGCGGGCAACGCCCTGCGCGTCGCCGAGGAGGCGTCCCAGCTTTTGCGCGCCAAGCCTTGCCCCTCCGGCGTCACGACCGTGATCCTCGATGGCAGCCAGGTCGCGCTCCAGATCCACGAGTCCTGCGGCCACGCGATCGAGCTCGACCGCGTGCTCGGCACCGAGGCCGCGTTCGCCGGCACGAGCTTCCTCACCACCGACAAGCTCGGCAGCTTCATGTACGGCTCGCCCTCCGTGAACATCACCGCCGACGCCACGATCCCCGGCGGGCTCGGCACCTTCGGCTACGACGACGAGGGTGTGCCTGCGCACGCCGTGCCCGTCGTGCGAGATGGCCTGTTCATGGGCTACCTTACGTCGCGCGAGACCGCGTCGGTGCTCGGCCAGACCAGCAACGGCGCGATGCGCGCGTCGGGCTGGAACCGAATTCCGCTTATCCGCATGACCAACGTCAATCTCGACCCTGGCGCCTGGACGCTCGATGATCTCATCGCCGACACGGACGACGGCATCTATATGGAAACGAACCGCAGCTGGAGCATCGATGACAAGCGGCTCAACTTCCAGTTCGGCACCGAAATCGGCCGCGAGATCAAGAACGGCAAGCTCGGCGACCTCATCAAGAACGCCACGTACACCGGCATCACGCCTCAGTTCTGGGGCTCCTGCGACGCCGTCTGCAACCGCGATCACTGGGTCGTCTGGGGCACGCCGAACTGCGGCAAGGGCCAGCCCGAGCAGGTCGCTCACACGGGCCACGGCGCCGCCCCCGCCCGTTACCGGAACGTCCAGGTCGGGATCATGAAGTAGCCGTCAGCGTTCGGCGCTGACGTCCTTCACCAGGTCCATCACCCGCCCAAGCGTCTCGAGCCGCTCGTCTCGCGTTCGCCCCTCCGGCTCGACGCGCAGCGTTGTCACGCCGGCGTCCCTGTACGCTCGTATCCGGTCGCGCACCATCGCTTCCGTACCGAGCAGGTTCGTCTTGATCACCATCTCGTCGGGTACCAGCGCCGCCGCCTCGTCGCGCTTCCCATCGAGCCACAGCGCCTGCGCCCGTACCGCGACGTCTTCATACCCCGCGCGCCGGAACGCCGCGTTGTAGAAGTTGTGTTCCCGCGACCCCATCGCGCCCAGCGTAAACGCGATTCCCGGTCGCCTTCGCGCGATCAAGCTATCGACATCGTCCGAGAACGCCACGACGCCGCCCGCCTGCAGATCGATGTCCTCGAAAGGCCGCCCGGCCTTGTCCGCACCGCGCCGGATGTCGTCGAAGAAGACGTCGGCGTGCTCCGGCATAAACGACGTGCCTAGCCAGCCATCCGCGACTTCGCCTGTCATCTCTAAGCTCTTCCTGCTGAGCGTGGCCAGGTAAATCGGTATCGGTTTCGTCGCCGGCGCGCCGCTCTTTAGTGGCTTCCCCTCCCCACCCGGCCGCGGCAGCTCGTAGACCTCTCCCTTGTAGGAAACGCGTTCTCCCGCCGTCGCCATTCGCACGATCTCGATGATTTCGCGCATGCGTTGCAGCGGACGCTTGAAAGGAATGCCGTGCCACCCTTCGATCACCTGTGGCCCGCTCATGCCCAGGCCCAGGATAAAGCGGTCGTTCGACATTGATGCGAGCGACATGGCTGTCATCGCGACCAGCGCCGGCGTGCGCGTCCCCGCCTGGATGATCCCCGATCCGAGCCGGATCGTCGATGTTTTGCCCGCCAGAAACGCCAGGGGCGTCACGGCGTCGTAGCCCCACGACTCCGCCGACCAAGCGCACCACACCCCGAGCCGCTCCGCCTCCGCAACATACGTTGCTAGCTCATCCCACTTGTTCGGGGCCAAACCAATCGAGATGGATGCGCGCACCGCCGTCTCCTTCGCTCCGCTTCCCGGCAAGCCACACGATAGCTCAGTTCGAGATGTCTTCGCTATCATGCCACTCGTGGAACGCGAGCGGTTCGAGGAGCTGGTGCGCCAGGCGCTCGATACGCTGCCGCCGGAGATCTCGCAGCGCATCGATAACGTGGACGTCGAGGTTGAGGACTGGGCCTCGCCCGGCACGCTGCAGTCGGCGCGCGTCGGGCGAGGGCGGACGCTGCTCGGGCTCTACCAGGGCGTCCCGCTCACCAAACGTAACTCCGGCTACAACATGGTGCCGCCCGACCGCATCACGATCTTCCAGGGGCCGCTCGAACGGATCGCCGCGGACGACGACGATCTCGTCCGCCGCGTGCGCGATGTCGTCGTGCACGAGGTCGCGCACCACTTCGGCATTAGCGACGAGCGACTGCGCGAGATCGAGGCCGCGCGCGGTACGTAATGGTGCGCGCGATCGACGTCCACATCCACCCGCCCGCGCCGGGCTTCGCCGTACCGACGGATGATCCCGCGACGCAAGCCTACTTCCGCTCCGCGCTGGGCCACCGCACGCCGGAGGAGATGGCGGCGCACTACGCCGAGCTCGATATCTTCGGCGTGCTCTTCCACAGCGATGCTGAGACCGCGACGGGCGACAAGCCCGTGCCGAACGACTACATCGCCGAGCTCGTCCAGCGCTACCCGAAGCAGTTCATAGGCTTCGGCTCCGTCGATCCCTGGAAGGGCAAAACCGCGGTCAGCGAGGTAGAGCGTTGTGCGAAGGAGCTCGGGCTGCGGGGCCTGAAGTTCCACCCGCAGCAGCAGGCTTTCTTCCCGAACGATCAGCGCTTCTACGAGCTGTGGGAGACCGCGCAGTCGCTCGGCCTCGTCGTGCTGTTCCACACCGGCACCACGGGCGTCGGCGCGGGGCGGCCGGGCGGCGGCGGCGTCAAGCTGAAGTACGCCCGGCCGATCCCCTACATCGATGACGTCGCGGCGGACTTCCCTGAGCTCACGATCATCATGGCCCACCCCAGCTTCCCGTGGCAGGACGAGCAGCTCGCGATGCTCGTCCACAAGCCGAACGTCTACATGGACCTCTCGGGCTGGTCGCCCAAGTACTTCTCGCCGCTGCTGGTGCAGTACGCCCGCACGCTGGCGCAGGACAAGGTCATGTTCGGCTCCGACTACCCGGTGATCAGCCCGGAGCGCTGGCTCAAGGACTTCGACGGCCTCGGCATCGACGAGCCCGCGCGCAGAAAGATCCTGATCGACAACGCGAAACGCGTACTGAAGCTGGAGGTGTAGAACATGCTCGGCGAACAAGAGCTCAAGAACCTGTGCGACAAGGCCCTCTCGATGAGCAAGGCGCAGCAGACCGAGGTGCTCATCTTCTCGCCGCACAGCGCGCTCACACGCTTCGCGAACAACTACATCCATCAGAACGTCGAGCAGGAGGACCTCGATATCCGCGTGCGCGCGATCGTCGACAAGAAGATCGGCGTCGCGTCCAGCAACGATGTCTCCGATGAAGGGCTGCACCACGTCGTCGACAAGGCGCTCGAGCTCGCCCGGCACCAGGTCGCCAACCCCGACTTCACGTCGCTCCCCGGCCCGAAGCCCATCACCCACGTCGATGCCTTCGTCGAGCGCACGGCGCGCACCGGCCCTGAGGAGCGCGCCGCCGTCGTCGCCCAGATCTGCGACGCGTCATCGCGCGCGGGGCTCATCGCGGCCGGCGCCTTCCGCACCGCCGTCGCCGAGGTCGCCGTCGCCAACTCGCTCGGCGTCTTCGCCTACGGCAGCGACACCATGGCCGACATCAACACCGTGATCATGAGCGACACCGGCTCCGGCCACGCCGAGCGCGTCAGCCTCGACGTCGGTGACATCGATGGCGAGGCCGTCGCCAAGGAGGCGATCGATAAGGCGCTGCGCAACGTGAAGCAGGTCGAACTGCCCCCCGGCGAGTACGACGTCGTCTTCCAGGAGTACGCCGTCGCCGACATCCTGGACTTCTTCGCTTACCTCTCGTTCGGCGCGCAGGCGTACCAGGAGAAGCGCAGCTTCATGGCCGGGCGTCTCGGCGAGAAGGTGATGGGCGAGAACATCTCGCTCTGGGACGACGGCCTCGCCAAGGACACCGTCCCCAACGCCTTCGACTTCGAGGGCGTGCCGAAGCAGCGCGTCACGTTCGTCGACAAGGGCGTCGCGCGCGATGTCGTCTGGGACAGCTACTGCGCCGGCAAGGAGCAGGACCGCGAATCGACCGGCCACGCGCTGCCCGCCGGCAACACCTTCGGCCCCGTGCCGTCGAACATGTACCTGGCACCCGGCGACGCCTCGCTGGACGACATGGTCGCCTCGACGAAGCGCGGCGTCTGGGTGAGCCGCTTCTGGTACACGCGTCCGGTGCACCCGCTGAACGTTGTCGTCACCGGCATGACGCGCGACGGCACGTTCCTCATCGAGGACGGCAAGATCACCGCGCCGATACGCAACCTGCGCTTCACGCAGAGCTACCTGGACGCCATGAACAACGTCGAGGCGATCGGCAAGAGCACCATGCTCTGCCAGGC
>JBGQHA010000064.1:0-9565 GCA_041497735.1 Dehalococcoidia bacterium
CCCGCGCGTGTTCGAGGACCCGGACCAGGTGATCATCGACCGCAAGGAGAACCCGCACATCGCCTTTGGCGTGGGCATCCACCGCTGCGCCGGCTCGAACCTGGCACGGATGGAGATGCGCGTCTCGATCGAAGAGTTCCTGAAGCGCATCCCGGACTTCCACCTGGAGTCGCCCGATGAGGTCACGTGGGCAGGCGGACAGGTGCGCGGGCCGCGCTCGATGATGCTCGCCTGGCCATGACGATCCGCGTACGAGTCGACGGATCGAAGTGCCAGGGGCACAACCGCTGCTACGCGATCGCGCCGGAGCTCTTCGATCTCGATGAGTTCGGCAACGCGCACGAGAAGAACGACGGCGTCGTGCCGCCCGAGCTCGAAGAAGAGGCGCGGCTCTCGGTGCTGAACTGCCCGGAGCGCGCGATCCTCATGACGGAAGAGGGCGCGCCCAAGAAGTAAGTCGCGACAGTGGGCGATCTGAAGGCCGGGCGTTGTGCCCGGCCTTTGTGGTTGTGCCAGGCTGAAGCCTGGTCCTCGCGAGCAATTTACTCGACCAGGCGGAAGGCGATGGAGTGCGCGATCTGCGTGAAGATGGCGGGCAGATCCGTGGCGGTGGCGGTCTCGAAGTAGTGGTCATTCGTGTTCGTCGTTGACGAGGCCATGCACTTGAGCACGTTCCGGTCCGCCGTGGTGTCGGCGGACGTGCCGCCGATCATTCCGGCGTTGCACAAGTTGGTGTTACTCGTCCCGCAGACACCGAACCCGACGACGTAGATCTCCACGCCGGCGGCCTTGTAGGAGTTCGCGAGGACCTGCGTCTCCTGGTCCAGCGCCCGCTCGCGCGTCTGGGCCATCGAGCAGCCGCCGCCAACGCTGCTGTCGGAGTTCGCAGGGTCGGGCGGGGAGCACACAGCGGGCGGGGCGCCGTTCCCGTACGAGACGGAGTTGTAGTTGTTGTCGCCGTCCGTGAGGATGACGATGAAGCGGCGGGTATCCGGTTGCGTGCTGTGGTTCGCGCCGAAGAGCACCACGTTCGCCTCGTAGAGTCCGAGGCAGACATTGGTGCCGGTGCCGCCAACCGAGCTGATGGTGTTGATTCCGTTCTTCACGGTGTTTGCATTGGAGCCGAGCGCGGTGATCTGGCCGGCCGGCACGCAGCCAGAGTACTGTCGCGGCGGGTTGTAACAACCGCGGAAGGGCAGCGCACCCACCTGCGCATTGCTGGAGGTGCCGGTGCCGATCAGGGTGTCGGTGTAGGCCTTGGCGGCGTTCTTCGCCTCGAAGATCGGGCAGCCGGAGTTGTTCTGCGAGCCGTTGCAGGGCGAGTCGCCCATCGATCCCGTGCTGTCGATGCTGAGCACGGAGTCGACGCGCATCGCGTTGGAGCCGCCGGCCGCAGCCGTCGCGTGGATCGTCACATGGCCGACGCCGAAGAAGCCCATGAAGAACATTGGTACCGAGCGCTGGCCTTCCACCTTGAGCTGATTCGGGTCGGCGGGCGGCGGAAAGCTAATCGTGGCGCCGGCCTGGTTCTCCAGCAGGAATGTCGTCGCCGTCGTGTGAGCGTTCGTGGCGTTGGGCAGCTCCACGACGCCCGCGAGAGCGGCCGCGTCGACGGCGCGGCTCAGCTGCGTGCGGGCGACGAAGATGTGGCCGACGTCGATGGAGAGGCCGAGCAGGCCGAGGAAGACGACCAGCAGCATCGCCATGATCGGGAGGATCTGGGCTCGGTCCTGGCGAAGAGAGATTGGGGCGGGCTTGGTCTCGCGCATCTCTCTTCTAACGCGCGTCGCGAAGCGCGCGTAACGACCGAAACAGCACAAATTTCGATCGCAAAATTATGAAGGCCGCGTGTAACACCCGGCCTTCGTGTTGCGTTAGAGACGTTTCCTATTACGCGCGAGCCGCCTCCGGCGCAGGACTGGCCAGCGGATGGTCTAACGCTTGCGCGATGACCCGGGAGCGCTCCATCAGCTCGCGGAAGCGCTCGAAGTTGAGGGACTGCGCGCCGTCAGAGAGGGCGTGGTCGGGGTTCGGGTGCACCTCGACCATGATGCCGTCGGCGCCGGCCGCCAGGCACGCGAGCGCGACGGGCACGACGAGCGACCACTTGCCGGTGCCGTGGCTCGGGTCGCCGATGATCGGCAGATGGCTGATCTGCTTGATCAGGGCGATAGCGTTCACGTCGATCGTGTTTCGCGTGGCTTGCTCGAACGTGCGGATGCCGCGCTCGCAGAGCACCACGTTGCGGTTACCGGTGTTCAGGATGTACTCCGCCGCCTGGAGCCACTCGTCGATGGTGGACGCGAGGCCGCGCTTCAGCATGACCGGCTTGCCGGTCTTGCCGACCTCTTCGATCAGGATGAAGTTCTGCGCGTTGCGCGTCCCGATCTGGAGCATATCGGCGTGGCGGGCGACGAGATCGACATCGCGCACGGACATGATCTCCGTGACGACGGGCAGACCCGTCTCCTTGCTCGCCTGCTCCAGCAGCCTGAGGCCCTCAGCCTCGAGGCCGCGGAAGCTGTAGGGATTCGTGCGGGGCTTGAAGGCACCGCCGCGCAGGATGTGCGCGCCCATCTGCTTCACAGCCTTCGCGGTGGCCATGAGCTGCTCTTCGCTCTCGACGGCGCAGGGGCCGGCGATCATCGTTGTCTTGCCGCTGCCGATCTCGGCAGAGCCGACGCGGACGACGGTGTCCTCGGGCTTGGTCTCCCGGCCGGCGAGCTTGTAGGGCGCGCTGATCGGCACGGTGTCCTCGACCCCGGACATCGTCTCGAGATCGTCGCGCAGCTCCGGGTAAATGCTCCCGACGACCGCGATCACCGTCCGCTCCACGCCGATGATCGGGTGGCCCTTGAGGCCAACCTCGTTCAGCCGGCTCATAACGCTATCCAAGTCGGCCTGTGTATGTTCCTTCTTCATGATAACCATCATGGCGATATCGCCTCCGTCCTTTCTTCCGGGCTATGGAGCCTATCGGGGCGGAGCGCTTTCGCTCCTCGCAGATAGACGTGCTTGACTTCGTGTTGCTGCTTCTCGGTGTTGACGTGGAGCAGCACGCGCAGGCACATGGCCAGGCTGCCCGGAACGTCCATTTCGTGGCCGCACAGAAGGGCGACATCGTTCCAACCTATCCGGTTCGCGGCGACAGCGGGGAACTCGGCGTTAAGATCGCGGGTGGTGGTGAAGAAGGCGCTCGCGACGTCACCGGCCTGGAAGCCGTTCACCCGCATGAGCTCTGACAGGAGCTCGGACGTGGCCTCGAGGATCGCTTCAGGAGTATTTTCTGTGACGGTGGTCGCTCCGCGAATGCCTCTGCAGGTCATGCTCATCGGCCGTGTCCTCTGCCCGTTCCGGGTCCTGGCCTAGCGTGCAAAGACGCCGGCCAGGAGGTCAGACGCATAGACGCCGGCCGCTGGGCTAGACGAGCGCAGCTGCCGAGCGCTAGACTCTGGCCTTCTTGCGGCCGGTGAGCACCTCCACATATTCGCGAACCCTCTTCTCCCTATCTTCCTGAGGCGCAGCCTCGATAGTATCAACGATCGCGCTACCGACGATGGCCGCATCGGCCAGCCCACGCAGCGCATCGACATGCTCCCTGCGCGAGATGCCGAAGCCGACGGCCAGCGGCAGCTGCGTCTGCCTTCGCACCCGCTGGAGAAATACCGCCAACTCCGGAGGCAACTCCGATCGGGCACCGGTCACTCCGGCGACGCTTACACAGTATACAAAGCCGGAGGCCTGCCGGACTGCAAGCGCGATGCGGTCGTCGGTGGAGGTGGGCGCGAGCAGCGGGATCAAGTCCAACCCGCTGGCCCGGCAGCCTTCGCTGAGCTGCTCCGCCTCCTCCGGCGGCACATCGACGGCGATGAGGCCGTCTGCGCCAGCCGTCGCGGCATCTGAGAGAAAACGATCCTGCCCGTAGGCGAGGATTGGGTTGTAGTATGTCATAACGATCAGGGGGATGACAACCCCGTCCCTGCGCAGCCCTCGAATCAGCTCGAGCAGCCGGGTGGGCGTCATGCCCTGCTGGAGCGCTCGAAAGCTCGCGCGCTGAATCGTCGCGCCGTCGGCCATCGGGTCCGAGAACGGGAGGCCCAACTCGACGATGTCCGCGCCGCCGTCGACGAGCGCGCGCACCAGGCCGGGCGTCGCGGTTGGCTCCGGGAATCCCGCCGTGAGGTAGGCGATCATGGCCAGCCGGCCTTCGTTGCGGGCGCGCGCGAGCGCGGCTTCGACCCGGCTCACGTCGAGCCTCTTGTGGCGGCAAGCGCGACGAAGCTGATCAGATTGAAGAGAAAGTGCGCCCCCATGTTGGGCAGGATGGAGCCAGTCCGGTAGTAGAGCCAAGCGAAGAGCATGCCCACTAGCGTGAACGGCAGCAGCAGCCCGATGCTATCGACGCTCTGGATGTGAAACGCGCCGAAAATGAAGCCGCTCACAAGCATGGCGCCGAAGACGCCAAGCGGCCGGATGAGTCCTGCGAAGATGAACCCTCGGAAGAAGATCTCCTCAGCGATCGGCGCCATGATCACGGTTGCGACGCCCGCCAACGGCAGGATCGCCGGGTTGGAGAAGAGCTGATCGAGCTGGTCCTGCTTCGGCACGGCGGCGCCGGCGCCGGCTGCGTGTAGCACGACGCTGTAGATGACGATCGCGAGATGGGCGCCTCCGGCGGCGGCGAGCGGCATCCACCACAGGTCGCGGTCGAACGGGCGCAGCCCGAGGTCGTGCCGCCGGCGGTGATGGCGGCCCAGCGCGAGCCAGACCGCGAGGCCGATGAACACGAAGTCGAGGATTATCGTGAGGATCAGGCCCGTAATGATCTCAGCGTCGCTCAGGTGCTTCGGAGAGCCCTGGACGATCGAGGTCGCCAGCCCGGACGCCCAAAGCAGCGTCGGAATGATGAGCGCAACACAGATGGCAGGCACGCCCCACGGTTTCGGATCGATGCCGACCGGCTGGCCCGCAGGCTGCTGCTGCACGTGCGTCTCCATCATGGGCGAGTCTCTAGTATTCTCGACGATCCAGAACGAGGGGGCTAGGGCGCAGGGCGCTTACTCGCCGAGGAGGAACTGGCGCGCGACGGCGAGGAACGCAGCGAGCTGATCGTGGTGGACCCAGTGACCCGCGCCGTTGATGAGGACGGACCGATAGTCGTGGAAGGCGCTCGCGCGGCCGTCCTCCTCCGGATCGCGCGCCCAGCTCTCGTCGCCGCGGACGAGCAGGATGGGGCAGCGGATCTGGTTCCAGATGTCGCGCGCGTCCTCGATGTTGAACTCGTAGGGCGAGTGCATGCGCACGTAGTTATCGAACTTCCAGGTGTAGGTGCCGTCTGGGTTCTGCTTGCTGCCGTGGATGGTGAGGTGGCGCGCCATCTCCTTCGTGAGGTGCGGGTTCTCCTCCTCCATGCGCTTCGTCGCCGCATCGATGCTCGTGTAGTTGCGCAGGTGCCGCTTCTCGAGGTCGCGCATATGGCCGATCCACTCGCGCATGCGGATGTGCGCGGGGCGTCGCCCCATCACCGGCGGGCCGAGGCCCTCGACGGCGACGGCTTTCTTCACCCGATCCGGGAAGACGCCGGCGTACTGAAGCCCGATCGCTCCGCCGAGCGAGTGGCCGATGATCGTGAGCGGATCGCGGTCGAGCACGTCGGCGAGTGCGGCGATGTCGAGCACGAAGTCCGGAAGCGAGTACTGGCCGCCGATCGCCCAGTCGCTGTCGCCGTGGCCGCGCAGGTCCGGCGCGTAGAGACAGTAGTCGCCCACGAGCGCTTCTGCGACGGCGTCCCAGTTGCGCGCGTGGTCGCGGCCGCCGTGGATGAGCAGACAGGGCGGCTTGCGCTCGTCGCCCCAGGCAGCGTAGTGCAGCCTCAGCCGCTGCGATTGGTAGAAGCGGGACTCGGGTTCTATGACCCCCTCCTCGAAGTTACGCGAGTGCGACCTCAAGGTCGCCGCTACAGCATCATCTTACGACACAGGTGACGACTAGGTTAGATCCACACCCAACGCCTTCGCGACGGTGTCCATGTCTTTGTCACCGCGACCGGAGAGGCCGAGCAGCACGATCGTATCGGGCGGGAGCGTAGGCGCCAGCTTCACGAGATAGGCGATGGCGTGCGCAGGCTCCAGCGCGGGGATGATGCCCTCGGTCTCGCTCAGCAGCCGGAAGCCATCCAGCGCTTCCGTGTCGGTCACGGCCACGTACTGCGCACGGCCGCTCTCCTTGTAGAAGGAATGCTCGGGGCCGACGCCGGGGTAGTCGAGGCCGGCCGAGATGCTGTGCGTCTCGCTGATCTGCCCGTGCTCGTCCTGGAGCAGGAACGAGTACGAGCCGTGCAGCACGCCGGGCTTGCCTTCGACAAGTGTCGCGGCGTGGTGGCCCGTGCTCACACCTTCGCCGGCAGCCTCGACGCCGATGAAGCGCACCGACACGTCGTCGTAGAACGGATGGAACAGCCCGATCGCGTTCGAGCCGCCGCCGACGCAGGCGACGGCGTAGTCGGGCAGCCGGCCTTCCGCGGCCAGCATCTGCTCGCGCGCCTCCCGGCCGATCACAACCTGGAACTCGCGCACCATGAGCGGATACGGATGCGGGCCGACGACGCTACCGATGATGTAGTGCGTCGTCTCGACGTTGGTCACCCAATCGCGGATCGCTTCGTTGATCGCATCCTTGAGCGTGCGGCTTCCGCTCTCGACGACGCGCACCTCTGCGCCGAGCAGCTTCATGCGAAAGACGTTGAGCGCCTGACGCTGCACGTCCTCCGCGCCCATATAGACGATGCACTCCTGGCCGAGCATGGCGCACACAGTCGCGGTGGCGACGCCGTGCTGGCCGGCACCGGTCTCAGCGATGATGCGCTGCTTGCCGAGGCGGCGCGCGAGCAGCCCCTGCCCGAGCGCGTTGTTGATCTTGTGCGCGCCGGTGTGGGCGAGGTCTTCTCGTTTCAGGTAGATGCGTACGCCGGGGTTGAGCCGGCGCGAGAGGTTCGCGGCGAGGTAGAGGGGCGTCGGCCGGCCGACGAAGTCGCGCAGCAGCGCATCGAGCTCCGCGTGGAACGAGACATCGTCCTGCGCCTCGTTAAACGCGCACTCCAGCTCGCCCAGCGCTGTCATCACCGTCTCGGGGACGAAGCGTCCCCCGAACGCGCCGAATCGCCCGCGCGCGTCGGGAAGAGCCGTCGTCACGATGCGCGCTCCAGCTCCGTGGGCATCGGCGTCTCGCCGAAGTCGCCGCGAGCGTAGGCCTTACCTGCCAGCTTGCCATCGACCGCGGCGAGGCGCAGGAAGACGCGAAAGCGGCCGAGGTTCGGGACCTCGACATCGAACGCGCCCGCGAGACGGCCCCGCCCGATCGCAAGCTCCTCGATCGGCTCGTCGTGCGCAGAGAGCGCGCTCACCTTCGCGATTCCGGCCGCGATCGCCAGCGAGACGGGCACCGGACCGAGGGGCGACCGGGCCGTACCGAACCAGGCGCCCGAGAGGTTCGCATGCTCGTCGACGGGCCCATGCGCCGCCGCTACGTCCGCGACGCGAGCGAACCGGAACGGGTAGAGGCCGCCAAAGAAACTCGGCGTGCCGTCCGGCGCCGCGCTGAACGATAGGTCGAAGCCCGCGAAGGGGCCGTCAACGGCGCGCACAACCCCGCTTTCACGATAGAGACGTGAGACCTCGCCTTCGTCGCGAGAGGAGAACGCGCCTTCGAACGTCGCCGACGGTATGCCGTCCTTCACCGTGAGCACCGACTCGATCCCCCAGAAGTTGGAGACATAGCGTCCGGTGTAGCACGACCAGTCCTGCTCGACTTGCGGCCGCGCCTGGCGCACCAGCGGCTCGCCGACGAGCGCGCGCAACGCCGCGCTGCCGATGACGCTGCGAGCGCTCTGCGCCCGGCCCATGTTGATCAGCAGCGCCACGCCGACGCGCTCCGCCGGGTACATGCCGAGGAAGTTCGTGAAGGTGACGCCGTCGCCGCCATGGCAGACGAGCGTGCGGCCACCCGACGGCGTCACGCGGAAGCCGAGGCCCATGCCGCCGACCGACGACGCGAGCGTCGCGTGGACGCGCTGCATGTCGGCGACCGTCTCGTCCTTGAGCACGCGCGCGCCGCCGTACGCGCCGCCGTTCAGATGCGTGATGAGAAATCGGCCGAGGTCTTCCACTGTGGAGACGATCGCCCCGCACGGCCGCGCCAGCGACAGGACTTCGTGGTCCGGCCGGGCTTCGTGTTGCTCCCCATCGATCGCGCTCAGGAAGTAACTCTTAACGACCGTCGTACCGGGAAGCGGTGCGCCGAACGCGCTCGCGGTCATACCGAGCGGACCGAAGACGTGCGTTCGGAGGTAGTCGTCCAGAGGTTCGCCGGCGAAGCGTTCGACCAAGTAACCGGCGAGGTCGTAACCAAAATTGGCATAGACCATCTCTTCGCCCGGACGCCGAACGATCTTCGCGACCGACGCGACGAACTCCCACAAGGTCTTCGCGCCACCCTCCGCTGGCGAAGCGCCGCCGTTATCGACCGGAAAGCCCGCGGTGTGCGTGAGCAGCCGCCGGATCGTGACGGGATGCTCCTCCTCCCACTCGTTTTGCACCTTGAACTCGCTCAGATAGCTGTTGACCGGCGCATCGAGGTCGAACGCAGCACGTTCGTAGTGCTGCATGAGCGCCGTTGCGACGATCGGCTTGGTGACCGACTGGATGGAGAAGATGCTCTGTGGCGTGTTCGGCTCGTTCGTATTAAGATCGGCCACGCCGTAGCCGCGCGACCAGACGATCTCGTCGCCGCGCACGAGCGCGATCGCGAGCCCCGGCAGCCGGTCGGTTTCGATCTGGCGCCGGATCAGCTCATCAAGCCGGTCGAACGACACGCTAGCTCCCTTCGAGCTTCGCCTTGATGCGCTCTAGGTCGCTCTTGAGTGCGCCCGGGGCGACGAACGCCTTCACGATCGGCGCGAAGATGACGAACGGGAAGCCGGCCTTGACGACATCGAAGCCCTTTTCGACCTCGACACCGCTGCCCGAAGGCGTGATGTCGAACCAGTGTCGCAACACGCCTGCTTTTCCCTCGGACTCGTAGACGACCCGCTTGCTCGGCGCATACTCAACAATCGTTACCGTGTCGTTTTGCGTCCCGAACTGCTTGCCGACGGACTTGAACGTCGAGCCTTGACCGATCGGTCCGGCTGACGTCTTCTCGACCTGAAGCTTCTGCGACGGATTGCCCCATTCGCCGTGTTTCGAGATGTCCGCGACATAGTTGAAGACCTTCTCCGCGGGCGCGTTGATGGTGATCTTCTGGCTCGGCATCATGCACTCCTTTCGATCGTGCTGCTCATGGCCTCCCTGGCCGACTCGATGAACTTGTGGATCTTCGCGGCGTCCTTGGCGCCGTTCGACTCTACACCACTCGACACGTCGACCGCCCACGGCCGCACTTCGCGGATCGCCTCGGCGACGTTCTCGGGCGCGAGGCCTCCCGCAAGCCATACGGGCAAGCGCGCGGCCACGGATGCTGCGACCGAGCGATCGAGCGCGACGCCGCGTCCGCGGCTGATGTCGAGCAG